>LJUE01000006.1 GCA_001303885.1 Planctomycetes bacterium SM23_32
GGAGCGTTGCGGCAACAGGCGACCTCGGCCGCGGCAACCGGCCCGCTGGGAATCTACGTCCCGGCGGGCCAAACGTCAACCCCTGCCTCGACTCAGTTACCGCTTCCGGCCGGCCCCCTGTCCAGCAGAGGCACCAGCGCCTTCTCCACCTCGGCCATCTCGTAGAGGCCGACGAACTGGTGGCGCAGCTCTCCGTCGCGGCCGTAGACGAAGAGGGCGGGGATCCCCCCGTTCCAGTCGGGGTTGAAGCCCTGGACGAACTCGTGGAAGTTCTCCACGTCCAGCAGGAGGGCGGCAAACGGCGGCCTGAGCCGGTCCAGGAAGACCTGCACGCGCCCGTCCCGCTCCTCCGGGTCGTCCAGGCTCACGCTGACAACGGCCAGGTCGCCTGCGTGCTCATCGTGCCAGCGGATCAGCTCCGGGAAGGACTCGATGCAGGGCTCGCACCAGGTGGCCCAGAAGTCAACCAGCACCACCTTGCCAGCGTCGGCCAGGAGCGCCTGGCGGACGCGTGCCAGGTCGGCAAGCTCGGCGCGCGGCGCGGCGGGCGGCTGCTCCTCCCCACAAGAGAGGAGGGCAGTGGCCGCAACGATGCCGACCGTAAGCCAGAACACACGCGTGGAGACCCCCATCCCGGTGGCACCTCCCGGCAGCGGAAGTGACGGCGGACCAGCGCCGCCGTTCAGTCCTCCTGCTTCTCGGCCTCCGGCTCAGGCTCCTTGCGGTACTTGACGGTGCAGCCGAACTGGGCGGTCGTCGGCTGCGCTACCTCGCGGCCCTCCAGGACGTCATCGAGCGCGTCGGCAAGGTAGTGAGGCCCCTTGTGGCGGTTGTCCACGGCCCCGGTGTAGACGATGTTCCCGTCAGGTGCCACCACGAAGACATGCGGCGTCACCGTGGCGCCGTACGCCTTGGCTACCTTCTGCGTCTCGTCGTACAGGTAGGGGTAGGGGAGCCCCTTCTTGCTCGCCCGCTCAATCATCTGCGGGAAGCCGTCCGCGGCGACCATGTCGGCTGGGTTCGGGTTGATGGCCAGGAACTGGATGCCCCTGGGCTGATACGCGTTCGCGATGCGGATCAACTCGTCTTCGTAGCCCTCCGCCACGGGGCAGTGGTTGCATGTGAACACCACCACGATGGCCTTGCTGTCGGCGTACTGCTCCAGCGAGTGGTACTTGTAGTCCACGCCGAACAGCTCGAACTGCGGCGCCTTCTCGCCCGGCTTGACCTGGGCGCGGGCCGGCACACACACGGCGGCAAGCATCGTCAGCACGAAGGCTGCTTTCCTCAACACGGCTCTCTCTCCCCAACCTGGGAACTTACCGACGCAAGGGGGCCGGGTTTCGTCGGACCCCCTGACAGACGCCCCGATTCTGATTTTACACGGCCCTCGTCCTGCCCGCCAGTGGACGGCTCCAGGGGGTGGGAGGGCAGCGGGGAGCCTTGTCTTGACGCGCCTTGCCGGCGGCTGTAGGATGTAGTGAGGGACGGATCTCCGCCCGTTCTTTGGAAAGGTGGTCGAAAGATGCTGAAGCCTTACCTGGGGGTGTGGGTGGACCATCGGGAGGTGTACCTGATCTGGGCGGATGAAGACGGGCGCACCGAGCTGCGGCACGCCGACGCGCATTACCCTGAGAAGGCCAAGAAGAGCTACCAGGCGACGTCCGGAGGGGGGGCGTTCGGGGGCGTGGCGCCGCATGCAACGCTGGCCGAGAAGCAGAAGCGGGAGGCCAGGCGGTTCTACGAGCGGGTGTTCAAGGCGATCCGTAACGCCGAGAACGTGTACATCTTCGGCCCCGGGCAGGCCAGGAAGGAACTGCTGAGGAGACTGCAGGAGCACAAGGACTTCAACGGCCGGGTGCGGGGCGTCGAGGGCGCCGAGCGGATGAGCGAGGCCCAGATGGCGGCCAGGGTCCGCAGGTTCTTCGGGCTGCCGGACGTGCCGGGCCGGGAGGTGGCTTGACAGCGCCGGCCCGGGCCGCTTAGCATGACGGGTCGGTGGCGGAGTAGCTCAGGGGTAGAGCAGGGGATTCATAAGCCTCGGGTCGGGGGTTCAAATCCCTCCTCCGCTACCACCCTTCCTCGGACTGCTCAGCGGCTCAGCACGGCGGAAGTCCGTTCCGGGAGCGCCGGATGAAGATCGCCCTGATCGAGCCAAGTTCGCCCGACTATCACGTCTACAGCCACACCCGGTTCCCGCGGCTCGGGCTCCTGGTGCTGGGGACCATCCTCCGCGACGCCGGCCATGAGGTGGCCGTCTATGCGGAGGACCTCCAGGGCATCGGCGCGTCGGCCGCGCGGCACATCCTGAAGTGCGACCTGGTGGGCATCTCTTGCACGTCGTCCACCGCCCCGCGGGCCTACGCCATGGCGCGGCTGCTGCGTCTGCGCGGCGTGCCCGTGGTCTTCGGGGGCGTGCATCCGACCTTCCTGCCCGAGGAGCCGCTTCAGCACGCCGACTACGTGATAAAGGGCGAGGCGGAGGAGGCACTGCCTCTGCTGGCGGATGCCCTGGCCGGAGAGGGCGGCCTGGACGAAGTGCCGAACCTGCTCTACAGGGAGAACGGCCGGGCCGTCCGGACGCCTGAGCGGCCCATGTCGGTGCCCCTTGACGACATCCCGATGCCGGACTTCTCTCTGCTGCGAGGACGGGAGCGCATGCGCGTCGTGCCGCTGCTCACGACGCGGGGCTGTCCGCACAACTGCTCGTTCTGCTGCGTCTCGCCGATGTTCGGACGCCGCTACAGGATGAAGAGCGTCGAACGGGTGGTCGAGGAGCTGGCGCGTCACGTGGGGGCCAGCGTCTTCTTCTGTGACGACAACTTCACCGCCTCCCCGTCCCGGACCAAGCAGTTGCTGAGCGCCATGCTGCGGCGCAACGTGGCCCCGCCCCGGTGGTTCGCCCAGGTGCGGGCCGACGTCCATCGGGACCACGAGATGCTGGACCTGATGCGGCGCACCCAGTGCAAGCGCGTCTTCGTGGGGTTCGAGTCGCTCAACCAAGAGGTGCTGGACGGCTACGGCAAAGGCGTGGGCGCGGATGACATCCCGGCCTGCATCCGGGCCTTTCACCAGCACGACATCGCCGTGCACGGCATGTTCATGTTCGGCGCTGACGGCGATGACGCGGACACGTTCGCGCGCACGGTTGAGTTCGCGCTGACCCACGACATAGACACCGTCCAGTTCATGATCCTCACGCCCGTGCCCGGCTCCGAGCTGTTCAGGCGCCTCGATGCCGAGGGGCGCGTCTTCACGTATGACTGGACGCTCTACGACGGGCACCACGTGGTGTTTGAGCCGGCGCAGATGAGCCCTCTGGAGCTTCAGATCGGCACGATCCGGGCCACCCGGCGGTTCTACTCGGGCCGCAGCGTCGTGCGTTCGCTCTCGTGCCTGCGCCTTGGCACGGCCCTGCTCCGCTATGCTGGTCGGCGTCTGATCCGACGCTGGCGGCGCGGCAACGCCCGGTTCATGCGCCGGCTGCGCCGCTGGCAGCAGGGGCGAGCCCCCTTCCCGCGCCACTTCTCCCTGGCCCTGCCCGGTGGCCTGCCGGGCCTCGAGGATAGCGGCTGAGCCACCGGCCGCCCCCCTGCGCTGCGGCACCCGGGTTGCCGAGCGCGAAGGCCCGCTGGTATGATGGCCCGGGGCTTCTGCGAGCTGGGACGACGGAGCGATGCGGCACCTGTCACCGGCGCTGAGGCAAGGAGTGGCCTTGTGGCTGCTCATCGTCTGTCTGGGCTCCGTCTGCCCGGCGAGCGCCGCGCCCGAAGACTGGTGGGACGCGCACTGGGGCTACCGGCTGGTCGTGAACGTGGTCGGCCCTGAACGACGGGCCGGCATCAACAGCGCCCTGCTCAACCTGGCCGAACAGAGCCAGCTCTGCCTCCCTGACGGGCGCGACGTGCGCGTGGTCACTGCCGGTGGCCGCTCCGTCCCGCATCGCGTCGAGATCCGGGACAACAAGACCCTGGACGTCCTGTTCCAGGTCGCCGGCGGCGACACGCGGTTCCACGTCTACTACGGCAACGCCGAGGCCGAGGCGGCCGAGCGGCGTTGGGAGGAGAGCCTGGGGGGCCTGTTCCTTGAGACGCGGCCCATTGACCGCCCGCTGCACAGGCCCTCCGACCTGCGACAGGCTGAGCGGCGATACCGGGCCAGATTCGACCGCAAGCCCTGGGGGCGCATCTGGGACCTGGAGAACCCCTTTGGCCGCGACGACCTCTATCTCAGCATATACGAGGGCACCCTCTACTGCCCGGAGTCCGGCGATTACCAGTTCGCCGTTAACGCGGACGACGTGGCCTACTTCGGCATTCAGGGCCTGGCGGACCCTTTGTGCTGGCGGGGCGAGGGAGTGCCGAGCATGAGCTGGTACGACCCCAATAATCCCCGGGCCGTCCGCGAACTCGCCGTAGAGAAGGGCGTCTACCACATCCGCTATTACCACGGCGAGAACTGGGGCCAGCAGCTCGCCAAGCTCGGCTGGCGCACGCCGTCCTCGGACGCGATCGTCACTGTGCCCGCCGCTGCCTTTGTCACCTACCTGCCCGTTGAGATCGCGGCGCGCCAGGCGCTCAACTGCGACATCTGCCCCTTCTTCGTGTCCCGGCACGAGTACACTCTCCGGGTCAACGGCCGGGAGCCGGGTTTCCCCCGCTACCGCTTTGAGGCCCGCGTGGCCAACGCGACGGAAAGCGACGGCTGGCAATTCGCGTGGGACTTCGGCGATGGCGAGCCGCTGGTCGGCGCAGTCGTGGAGCACGAGTTCGCCGGGGCGCAGACCCACCAGGTGGCCCTCAAGGTCACGGCGCCCGACGGGACGGAGGCGAGCATCCTTCGACCCGTCACGCCCCCGGCCGGGCCCGTTCGTGACGTGACCGTATCGCTCTCGGTCGGCAGCGACGTGCACATGCTAGGCCCGGGCTCGCCGCTTTTGCTGCGGACACTGGTGGTGGTGCATGGGGGCCTGCAGAGCGACTTCGAACTGGTCACGCAGAGCGGGTCCCATCAGGACGCCGTGACGCAGCCCCTGAAGTTCGCGCCGCATCCTTCGGGGGACGGCAGCGAGCTGGCGTTCGTCCGGCAGTCTTACGTCGCTGCCCCCGACGACATGCAGGTGAAGGTGGCCGTGGCCCATCGCGGCGTCGAAGCCGTCTCGGAGCGGCTCAGAGTGCTCCAGACGGACGGCCCATTGAGCGGGCTGCACCTGGACGAGGCACAGGACCTTCGAGACCAGGAGGGGCGGCTCGTCGTGCTGCGGTTGGCGGACCTGCGCCGGGACAACGCGCCCCCGCGGCGCCTGTGTGAAACGCGGACGGGCGCCGTCAGCATCCTGGCGTTCGACGAGATGCTGGCCGGCCCGCCCGGCCACTTCCAGCGCGCCGAGTACGGCGAGGCCCTGCGCCGCATGCTGGCAGCCCGATACTCGGAGCTGGACTTCCGGTTCGACCGCGTGGCACGTGGCCTGGGCTCGGAGCCGTCGCCGCTGGACAGGTTCCTGCGCATCCGCGACGCCATGGGCCGCGCCGAACCGAATCTGGTGCTGCTGGTCTGCCAGCCGCAGTCGGTCATCAACGGCGTGCCGGTGGGGGACTTCGAAGGTTTCCTGGCCGCTTCGCTGGACCACGTGCTGGCACGTAGCCGGGCGGAGGTCGTCATCGTCGCGCCGCCGCCCGTGCCGGGGGCGCCCGAGGCGGCACGTCCCTATGCCCGCGCCGCCAAGCGGGTGGGCCTGCGCAAGGGAGTGGCCGTGGTGGACCTCTATTCGCGCTTCTTGCTGACGGCCGACTGGGAGGGCTTCTTCCGGCCGCGCGGCGCTCGGCGGCCCTCCTACATGCTCTATCCCAACGAGGCAGGCCAGGCGCTGATAGCGCAGGAGGTCTACACGGCGGTCGTGGGGGCCTGCCACGCCGACCTGTCGGCGGCCGTCCGGGAGGTCTCGCTGCTGCGCACGGGCGGCGCCGGGCGGTAGCGGAGGCCCTGCCAATCTGGCAGGCCGGGGGAGGGACTGGTAGCGGCGCTGTCGAACTGACAGGCGGACACGGGGGCGGCAATTCGGTTGCAGGCGCGGCCCCAAGCGGGGATAATGGGGCTTCTTCACGGGCATGCCCTGCCACAGGCCGCACTGACGCCCCGAGGGGAAAGTGGCCTGTGCAGGGGGCGGCGCTCCGCCGTCCTTGGCATAGTGTTTGCACCGCGCAAGCGGGATACTCTCTTGTCATCCGAACGTCGTTAGCTGTGCGTTCGCAGGAGGATCGCCGGCATGGCGCCAAAAGAGCTGGTTTTCGGACGAGAAGCGCAGGAGAAGCTGATGGAGGGCGTATCGAAGCTCGCCCGCGCCGTCAGCCAGACCCTCGGGCCCCGCGGCCGCAACGCCGTGCTCGACAAGGGCTGGGGCAGCCCCAAGGTCACCAAGGACGGCGTCACCGTCGCTGAGGACATCGAGCTTTCGGAGCGGTACGAGAACCTGGGAGCCCAACTGCTGAAGCAGGCCGCCTCGAAGACCAACGACGACGCCGGCGACGGCACCACCACCGCCACCATCCTGGGCCACGCCCTGTGCGCCGAAGGGATGAAGAGGGTGGTGGCCGGCTGCGATGCGATGGCCATGCGCCGCGGCATGCAGAGGGCCGCCGACGGCGTGGTGGAGGAGCTGAAGAAGCACAGCAAGGCCGTCCTCGCCGCCGAGGACATCGCCGCCGTGGCCGGCATCGCCGCCAACAACGACAAGGAAGTGGGGCGGATGATCGCCAAGGCCATGGACAAGGTCGGGCGCAACGGCGTCATCACCGTCGAGGAGGGCCGGGGGCTTGAGACCGAGATCGAGGTGGTCGAAGGCATGCAGTTCGACCGCGGCTACCTCTCCCCGCATTTCATCACCGACCCGGACTCGATGGAGTGCGTCCTGGAAGACTGCTACGTGTTGATCTTCGAGAAGAAGATCACCACGTCCAAGTCCATTGCCGCCATCATGGAGAAGGTGGCCCAGAAGCGCAAGCCGCTGCTGGTCGTCAGCGAGGACGTCGAGACGGATGCGCTGGCCACGCTGGTGGTCAACAAGCTGCGCGGCGTGCTGAGCTGCTGCGCGGCGAAGGCCCCCGGCTACGGCGACCGGCGCAAGGCCATGATGGAGGACATCGCCATCTTGACCGGGGCCAGGGCCATCTTCCAGGACCTGGGCATTGACCTGGAGAACGTCGAGCTGAGCGATCTGGGGCGTGCCAAGAAGGTGAGCGTCTCCAGCAAGACGACCACCATCGTCGAAGGCGCCGGGAAGGACAGGGACATCAGGGGACGCGTGGCGCAGATCGAGCGCGAGATCGAGACGACCACCAGCGACTACGACCGCGAGAAGCTCCAGGAGCGACTGGCCAAGCTCAGCGGCGGGGTGGCCGAGATCAACGTCGGCGCCGCCACCGAGACCGAGATGAAGGAGAAGAAGGCGCGGGTCGAGGACGCGCTGAACGCCACGCACGCGGCCGTCGAGGAGGGCGTGCTGCCGGGCGGTGGCGTGGCGCTGTTTCGCGCGGCGTCGGTCCTGGACGGGCTCGGCCTCTCCGGCGACGAGGCCGTAGGGGCTGACATCGTGAAGGCCGCCCTTCGCGTGCCGCTGATGACGATTGCGGAGAACGCCGGGCTCGGCGGGCCCGTCGTGGCGCGCCGCGTGGAGCGCGGAGACGGCTATGCCTTCGGCTACGACGCCGAGGCCGAGGAATACTGCGACCTGATGAAGGCCGGGGTCATTGACCCGACCAAGGTCATCCGCATTGCCCTGCAGAACGCCGTGAGCGTGGCCGGCATACTGCTGAGCACCGAGTGCCTGGTCCGGGAGGCCAAGGAGGAAGAGGAAGAGGGGCCGCCGGGGGGCATGCCGGGCGGCATGGGAGACATGGGCATGATGTGAGGCGCGGACCGCTGCTCGCCCACAAATGGAACGATAGATGCCGGGAACCAGTGAACCAGAAGTCGGCACGGAGGTGAAGCACAGATGGCAAAGCTGAAGCCGCTTGACGATCGTGTGGTGGTGCAGCCCCTGGAGCGGGAGGACAAGACGAAGGGCGGCATCTTCCTGCCCGAGACCGCCAAGGAGAAGCCCCAGCAGGGCAAGGTGGTTGCCACCGGCCCCGGCAAGCTGCTCGACAGCGGGGAGCGCGCCAAATTGAACGTCAAGAAGGGCAACGTGGTGATCTTCGCCAAGTACAGCGGCTCCGAGGTGGAAGTGGACGGCAAAGAGCTGCTCATCATGCGTGAGAGCGACTTGCTGGCCGTGGTGGAGGGCTGAGGTCCGCCGCGCCCGCTGAGACTACCGGGAGGAGGAGCATGGCTGCGAAACAACTGATGTACGGCGACCAGGCCCGCAACAAGATCCTCAAGGGCGTCAGCAAGCTGGCGGACGCCGTGCGGGTCACCATGGGGCCGACCGGCCACACCGTGATCCTGCAGAAGAGCTACGGCGGCCCGAAGGTCACCAAGGACGGCGTGACCGTCGCCAAGGAGATCGAGCTCGAGGACAAGTTCGAGAGCATGGGCGCCAAGATGGTCAACGAGGTGGCGAGCAAGACCAGCGACGACGCCGGAGACGGCACGACCACGGCTACCGTGCTGGCGGAGTTCATCTACCGCGAGGGGCTGCGGTCCGTCGCGGCGGGCTGCAACCCGATGGCCCTCAAGCGCGGCATCGAGGACGCCGTGCGGGCGGTCGTCGCCGAGCTGAAGCAGAAGAGCCATCCGGTCGCCAGCAAGCAGGAGATCGCCCAGGTCGGCGCCATCAGCGCCAACAACGACCGCGAGATCGGCGACCTGCTCGCCGACGCGGTCGAGAAGGTCGGCAAGGACGGCGTCATCACCGTTGAAGAGGGCAACGCCCTTCAGACGGAACTCGAGTTCGTCGAGGGCATGCAGTTCGACAAGGGCTACCTCTCGCCCTACTTCATCACCAACGCCGAACAGATGCAGGCCGAGCTGGAGGACGCCTACATCCTGATCCACCAGCAGAAGATCAGCAACCTGCGCGACCTGGTGCCGCTGCTGGAGAAGGTAGCCGGCGCCGGCAAGCCGCTGCTGATCGTGGCCGAGGACGTGGAGGGCGAGGCCCTGGCCGCGCTCGTGGTCAACAAGCTGCGCGGGGTGCTGCCATGCGTAGCCGTTAAGGCGCCCGGCTTCGGCGAGCGCCGCAAGGCCATGCTCGGCGACATGGCGGTGGTGACCGGCGGGCGCTTCATCAGCGAGGAGCTGGGCCTGAAGCTCGAGACCCTGGGGCTCAGCGACCTGGGGCGCGCCGCCCGGATCGTCGTCACCAAGGACGAGACGACCGTTATCGAAGGAGCGGGCAAGCACTCGGACATCAAGGCCCGCATTGACCAGATACGCAAGCAGATAGACCAGAGCACCAGCGACTACGACCGCGAGAAGCTCCAGGAGCGTCTGGCCAAGCTGGCCGGCGGAGTGGCCGTCGTCCGTGTGGGCGCCGCCACCGAGGCGGAGATGTCTGAGAAGAAGGCGCGCGTCGAGGACGCGCTGCACGCCACCCGCGCGGCGGCCGAAGAGGGCGTCATCCCGGGCGGGGGCAGCACGCTGGTGCGGTGCAAAGACGCCGTGGCGAAGCGCCGCGAGCGACTGCGCGGCGACGAGAAGGTCGGCGCCGACATCGTCGCCAAGGCCCTTGACGCGCCCCTGGCCACCATCGCCGAGAACACCGGCTTCAACGGCGAGGTCGTTGTCGCCGAGGTGCTGGAGCGCAAGGAAGGGATCGGCTTCGACGCCAACACCCGCGACTACGTTGACATGCTGGCGGCCGGCATCATTGACCCGACCAAGGTGACGCGGACCGCGCTGGAGAACGCGGCCAGCGTGGCGGCCCTCATGCTGACCACCGAGACGATGGTCACCGACATCCCCGAAGAGAAGGAAGAGGGAGCAGCGGCGCCCGAGGGCGCCGTGCGCTGAGCATGCGGCGCCCGGACGGGCCGGCCGGAGGGCCGTTGCGGCCGCCGGCGTCAGCCGTTGCTTCCGAACACCACGGTCAGAGGGCTGCCGGCAGGCGGCCCTCGTTGTTAGGGGCGCGCGGCGGCGCGGGAGCGTTCAATGGCGGACCGCGACTACTACGAGGTCCTGGGCGTGCAGCAGGACGCCTCCCAGGCCGACATCAAGAAGGCCTACCGGGGGATGGCGCTGCGCTACCACCCGGACCGCAACCCCGGCGACCCCGGGGCGGCAGAGCGCTTCAAAGAGGCCGCCGAAGCCTATGAGGTGCTCGGCAACGAGGAGGCGCGCCGCCGCTACGACCTCTATGGCAAGGCCGGCCTCCAGGGCGTGCCGCTGCATGAGTTCTCGTCGGTTGACGACATTCTGAACGTCTTCAGCGATTTCTTCGGCGGCGCCGGGTTCTTCGACGACTTCTTCGGCCGTACGCGCGCTCGCCAGCCCACCCGCGGCCGCAACCTCCGCGTGAGCGTGGAGATCGGGTTGCGCGACGTGCTCACCGGCACGCAGAGGACCATAGCGCTGACGCGCTCGGAGATCTGCGAGAGCTGTGCCGGCCGCGGCGCCCCCGAGGAAGGTATGAGGACGTGTTCCCAGTGCCGCGGCCACGGCGAGGTCGAAAGCCGCCAGGCCTTCTTCCGCATGCGCACCACCTGCCCGCGCTGCGGGGGACGAGGCACGGTGATCACCGCGCCCTGCGGAGCCTGCGGCGGGAGCGGACGGCGTCAGCAGCAGGTGCAGGTGGTGGTCAGCATACCGGCCGGCATCGAGTCCGGCACGCGGCTGCGCGTCAGGGCCGAGGGAGAGCCGTCGTCCGACGGGCCGCGGGGCGACCTGTTCTGCGACGTGTTCGTCAGCGAGGACGCGGTGTTCGCCCGCAACGGGACGGAGCTGCTCTGCGAAGTGCCCGTAAGCTATCCGACGGCGGCCCTCGGCGGGAGCATCGAGGTGCCGAGCGTGGACGGCGAGTCGTGTGAGCTCGTCGTCCCTCGCGGCACGCAGAGCGGCGACGTGCTGCGCATGAGGCGGCTGGGGCTGCCCGCAATGGGGCGCGGCGGCCGAGGCGACATGCTGGTGAGAGTGATCGTGGAGACCCCGCAGAGGCTGACGCGCCGCCAGGAGGAACTGCTGCGCGAGCTGGCCGAGATCGAGGACGTCAACGTGTCCGAGAGACGCAAGACCTTCCTGGCGAAGCTCAAGTCCTACATCTACGGCCAGCCGGAGGAGCCCGAGTAACCCCGGCTCAGGCCGAACGACGCCGAACAGGAGAGAGCAAAGTGAGCGAGCGAGACGGCTATCCCGAGGAGACGACGGGCAGGGCAGAACCGGCCGATGAGACCGAAGGGCAGGCCGACGTGGAGGCCGCCGCGCAGGCCGAGCCCATCGCGCTTTCCTACGCCGAGTACGAAGAGCTGAAGACGCTGGCCCAGGAGCGGGACGACTACCTGCGGCGCCTCCAGCGCGCCGTGGCCGACTACCAGAACCTCCAGAGGCGCATCGAGCGCTTCCGGATGCAGGCCCGCGAGGACGCCGTGCGTTCGGCTGCAGAGGAGATCCTGCCCATTGCCGACAGCCTGGCCCGTGCCTTGCAGGCCGCCGAGCGGACCGAGGGAGCCGAGAACATCGTGGAGGGGCTGCGCCTGGTGGAGAAAGAGTTCTACGACGCTCTCGGCAAGTTCAACATCCGGCCGGTGGAGGCCGTCGGCAGCCTGTTCGACCCGCACTACCACGAGGCCGCCATGCAGGAGCCGGCCGCCGAGGCCGCCCCCAACACCGTGGTGCGGGAACTGAAGAAAGGGTTCGTGATGGGCGACCTGGTCATCAGGCCCAGCCAGGTGGTGGTGGCGGGCCCCGAGCCCCCGCCGGCCGGCCCCGAGCAGGCCGGCGCCGGCGAAGAGGGGCGTTGATTCCGGCCGCCGCGCCGCGTAAAATGTGCATAAATCGGGCCTTAGGATTGCCGGGCGGGTAGTTCACGGCGCACCCGGCGCGGGATTCAGCATGCCCACTTACGACTACCAGTGCAAGCACTGTCGCCACAGGTTCGAGGCATTCCAGAGCATCACGGCCCGTCCGCTCAGGAAGTGCCCCGAGTGCGGCCAGAACGGACTGAAGCGGCTCATCAGCGCAGGGGCGGGCGTGATCTTCAAGGGCTCCGGCTTCTACGCCACCGACTACGGCAAGGGCCGCTCCAGAAAGCCCCCGTCCGGGGGCAAGGAGGAGAAGCCGTCCGCAGGCGGGGACCCCTCGGACTGAGGGGGCCGGCGGCGCGGCGCCAAAGGCGGCCACCCATCACGCAAGGGAGGCGGGGGCGCTGGCATGTGCCCCGAAGTGCTCAAGGTCAACTGCCCGAACTGCGGCAGGGAAGTCGTGCGGGCGCGGCCGTCGGAGGCCCCCTTCTTCCCGTTCTGCTGCGAGCGGTGCAAGCTGATTGACCTGGGAAAGTGGCTGGACGAGCAGCACCGCATCGAGGAGCCGCTGGAGCCGGGGGCCGGTGCGTCCGGGGGCGCATAGGGGGCGTTTTTGCGGTTGACAAAACGGCCGGCCGATGTATAAAGAGTGCGTGCCGTGGCGGCCGTGGGCGGGCAATGGGCGATTCCCTTAGGCAGCGGAGGCACGTCATGAGGAAGCGCACCGGCGACTGGCGGGACCTTCTGTCGGCTTATGCTCTGGCCCTGGACGCGAAGAAGATATTCCTGGGCTTCATTGCCGTGCTGGGCACAGTGCTGATCATGGTCGTGGCCACTGGCGTGTACACGCCGGCGGAGGCGGGCGCCGGCTTCAAGACCGAGCTGGGGGAGTTCTCGCTGCTCTCGCACTTCATGCGGGGCACCGGTTGCCGGATGCTGTGCCGGTTCCTCGTGTACCTGAACCCTTTCCATGGCGGCCTGGTGCACTTCGTCGTCTCGGTGTTGATCTACGGGGCGTTGATGGCGGCCTGGAGCGGGGCTGCCGGGGGCATCAGCCGGCTGGCTGCGCTGGAATACGCCCGCGATGACCTGCCGACGCTCGACGACGCCCGGGCGATGGTCAGGCCCCGACGCAAGTCCTACTTCCTGGCCCCGTTGATGCCCCTCGTCGTCATCGTCCTGCTCACGGCGCTCAATGCGCTCGGGGGCCTGGTCGCCTCCATCCCCGTCATCGGGCGCATCCTGCTCATCCCCGGCTGGCCGCTTCTGCTGGCCACGACGACGATCATCGCGTTCCTGGCGGTCTTCGGCATCCTGAGCTTCGGGTTGATGATGCCGGCCGTCAGCGTGGAGGGGAAGGACGCCTTTGAGAGCTGGAGCACCGCATACAGCTACGTGCTCTGGGGGCTGCGGCGGTTCATCTGCTATACGCTGCTGGTGGGCGTCATCGGCGTCATCGCCGCCGTCGTTGCCTGGGCCCTCGGCGAGCTGGTCATCTACCTGATCTACAAGACGGTCCACATCGGCTTCGTACACGGCGTTGACTGGCTGAGCTACAGCATCCAGTCGGACGCTGCCGAAGGATTCAGGATTGAGGTCCTCCCGGCGGGCACCGGCTTCAACTACGCGTGCAGTATCATCATGGTGGCCCTCATGCTCCTCATCCGGGCAGTGCCGGCCGCCTACGTCTTCTCCTACTTCTTCACAGCCGGCACCATCACCTACTTCCTCATGCGCAAGGACCAGGACAACATTGCGATAGACGAGATCTACGAGGAGGCCGCCGAGGAGGAGGGCGCCGAAGGGCTGCAAGAGGAGGCCATCGCTGAGGAGCCCGAAGCGCCGGAAGAGGAGGGACCTCCCGGGGAGCCTGAAGAGCCGGAGGAGGAGGCCCCGGCAGCCGAGGAAGAGGCAGAGGAGCCCGACGAAGAGGAGGCCGAGGACGAACCCGAAGAGGAGCAGTAGCACGGCCCGATGGCAGCGAGGGGGCCCGTGCTTGACGGTGCGTGGGAGGGCGGCCGAGGCCGCCCTCTTGCTTTCGGCCGGGCGCGCTGCCGCGGCGGCGGCGGGTCGAATCGCGTTGCGAAACCTCCGGTTTCTGTTACATTATTGGGCGCGGCGCGCAATCCGGTGCCGTAGCGCCCGTGCCGACATCCTGTGACGCTCATCCCCGGAGGTCGTTGATGCTCATTGACTTCCACTGCCACCTCTACGACGAGCCCGGCTACGGCGAGGCCCTGGCGGAGACGGGCAGGAACCTGGGCGTTGACCGCCTGTGCATCGGCGGGGGAGACGCCCAGTACGGCCTGGCGGCCAATGCCGAGGTGCGCAGGCAGGCGGACGCCTATCCGGAGCTCTTTGTGCCCTTCGCGCAGGTCGAGCTGGGCGTTGACGGGCCGACGACGGTCGAGCGCTACAGGCGCATCGGCTTCGAAGGACTGATCGTCTGCGCGCCTCCCGCTCCGTATGACGACCAGGCCTTCTTCCCGGTCTACGAGGCGGCAGCGGCCCTGGAGATGCCGGTCGTTTTCCACACGGGCTACACGCCGCCCGCGCCGCTGGACCGTGCCAAGGGCGTTCGCTCGGTCCACGCGCGCCCCGTTTGCCTGGATACGCTGGCGCGCTACTTTCCCGCCCTCAAGATAGTGGGCGTGGGCCTGGGCAGCCCCTGGTGTGAGGAGGCCGCCGAGACGATGCGGCACCACGCCAACGTCTACTTCGACCTTTCCGGCGATCTTCTGCGGCGCAAGGGGGCCGACTTCTTCGGCAGGTTGTTCCGGCCTGCGCAGGCGCCCTTGTGGCAGGACGAAGGCAGCGGCAACACGTGGGAGCGCGTGGTCTTCGGCAGCGCCGTGCGGCATGAGGAGATAGCCTCCGTCGAGCGCGATTACCAGAGGATATTCCGCTCGCTGGCCCTGGGCCAGGGCGACATGGACGCCGTGATGGGCGGCACGGCCGCGCACCTGCTGGGTATGACGTCGGCAGCCTGACCATCGGATCCGGAAGCGACATGGCGGGAGCGACACCTCAGAGAAACGTCGCCTGGACCTTCCAGGCGGCGGTGAGCGTCGAGCACGTGGCCCTGGCGTTCGGCGCGCCGTGGACGCTGGTGGCCGACCGGGCGCGCAACATCTACGTGCTTGACCAGGCCGGCTCGGTGCGGGGCGAGCTGCGCGCCGGTCAGAGCGTGCGGCGTCTGCGGGCCGGCCGCCGAGGCGCGCCCTTCACGGCGCTGGCAGGCCAATCCATTGTGTACGCCTTCAGCGCCGAAGGCCAGCTCGAATGGCGCGTGGAGTTCGGCGGTCCCGTCGCGGACTTCGACGCTGATCCGGCCGTGAAGCGGCTGGCGGCCGTGTCGTCGGACGGCTGGCTCCACCTCTACTCGACGGACGCACGCGACCGTTATGTGGCCCCCGTCGGCTGGCCGATGTCGTCCGTCGCGCTACTGACGGCCGATCCGTTCCGCGTGGCGGTCTGCGATGACAAAGGACGGCTGGCCGTCCTTGACGTAGAGGCCAAGGTCGAGTGGGAGAAGCAGCTCGGATGCAGGAGCGGGCCCATCTCCTTGAGCCGCGGCGCCGGTCTGATCGCCGTCCCGGTCTACAAGATGGGGGTCCTGCTGTTCGACCTCAACGGACAGGAAGCCGGGCGGATAGACGTGGGGGAGGGCGTGCGGGGCGCCGTGCTGAGCGCGGAGTCCGCGCTGGCCCTCGTGGAGACCGAGGCGGGCAAGCTCGTCGTGGCGGGCACGAATTCCTCCATCGCGTGGGCCAGAGAGCCGGGTGGGCATCCGGCGGCCTGGGCGCTGTCGTCGGACGGCCGGATGGTGGTAGTCGCCAAAGGCGGCCGTGAGGTGGTGGCGTACTTGGTTCGCGGCGCCCCGGCCGCGGACGCCGAGGAAGAGGAAATCGAGACCGAATTGGTGCCCCCCGGGGAGTCCGCCTACGAGCCGGAGCTTGAGTTGGAAGAGGAGGCGCCGGTTGCCGCCCAGGCTGGCGTCGCCGAGGACGAGGAGTTGCTCCTGATGGAGGACCTGGGCCTGGATCTCCCCGAGGCGCCGGCCGCCGCAGAAGAGCCCAGGGAGGAGGAGTTCCTGGAGATAGAGAGCCTGCTGTCTGAGCGCCTGCCGGAAGCGGCTGGCGCTGAGGAAGCGACGGGGCCCGTATCCGGGGGGGTCGCCGGCCAGGTCGCCGAACGGGGCGCGCCTGCCGAAGGGCTCCTCGGCGCGGCGGTGCCCGCCGCCGTCAGGGCGGGACGGCGGGTGGCCTGGAAGAAGAAGTTGCCGCAGCACACGGTGCCGAACGAGGAGGCCGCCCTGCGGCTCAGTGCGGATGGGCGCTTCCTGGTTGCCGTGTTGAGCACCGGGCGGATCCTCGTGCTGGACGTTGCCGGAGAGCAGAGCGTGCGGTCACGCACGAGGATGCCGGCGCGCCTCGCCCGGGGCGCCGTGGGGCGCTATGCGGCCGTGCTCGCGCGCGGCTGCGTCACCGTCCTGGACCTGGCGACCGCTCAGGACCGCCGCATAGAGCTCGCGGGCCCTCTGACTGAGCTCTTTGATTCCGCCGGCGACGACGGCCTGGTCTGCACCGTTGACCAGGACGGACTGCTGTCTGCCTTCAGGCCGGACGGTGAACTGGCGTGGCAGAAGACGGTGAAGGGCCGGCAGGTGGACCTGCTGGTGAGCCCTGGGGGCCACTTCGTGCTGGTGGCCGGCAGCGACGGGCGGTTCCGGTTCTACGACGCCGAGGGGACACTGGTGAAGAAGTTCCGGTTCGCCGAGTCCGAAGGGCACCGCGCACTGGCGCTCGGCGAGGGATTCAGCGCGTTCGCCGACGCCGCTGACCGGCTGACCGTGTTCGGGCCGGACCTGGAAGAGACGTGGTCGGGACGCATCTTCGCGCAGGTTACGCGGGCGGAGGCCGTTGGGCCGATGCTGGCGGTCTACGGGCCTCTGGGGGCGTGTGCGGCGCTTGACCCGGCCGGCGGGAAGGTCTGGGAGATGCGGGCGCCGCCGGGCTTGGCTTACGTGCGCTGGCCCGAGGACGGGGACCCCCTCGTCGTCCACGCTTCGGGTGCCGCGGTAACGACGTTCTCGGGCTACAAACGCAAGCTGGGCGTCGTGTGGCGTTACACCTGTGACGCGGAAGTAACGCTGCTCGCCACGGACGCCGAAGCGCGCGCCGTGGTCGCGCTGGCCGGCGACAAGCTCTACCGCATCGAGCGCATTAAGCCCGTCTGAGGCAGGGGAGGCAGCGATGCTCATCGGCGTCATGTCCGATACGCACGACAACCTGCCGAAGATCGCCGCTGCCCTCCAGCTGTTCGCTGGCCGGGGCGTGGCGGTGATCCTGCACGCCGGCGACTACGTGGCCCCGTTCGCCTTGAAGCTGCTGCTGAAGACGGGCATCCCCCTGGTGGGCGTGCTCGGCAACAACGACGGCGAGAGGGCCGGACTGAAGGCGCTGTGCGCGACGCTCTACGATCCCCCGCATCGGCTGCACCTGGGCGGCAGACTGGTGCTGCTCACTCACGACCCGGCCGGGCTGCCTTCCCAGCCTGAGGCGGACCTGATCGTGCATGGGCACACGCACAGTGCATGCATCGAGCGGGGCGAGCCGCTCGTGGTGAACCCCGGCGAGGCAGGCGGGTGGCTGACGGGCACGTGCACCGTGGGTGTGGTGGACCTGGACACGATGCAGGCGGAGATAGCAGACCTCGGTCCGCAGGAGACGACGCCGATATGAGGGCTTCTGCTGTGCTGTTGTCGGTGGCCGCGCTGTGTGCGGCGGTGGGCTGCGTCGAACGGACGCTGCTGATCAGGTCCGAGCCGGCGGGCGCCCCCGTCTGGGTGGATGAGCAGTACGTCGGCGAGACGCCGTTCGAGTATCCCTTTGCGCACTACGGCGTGCGCCGGCTTCGCGTGGGTCCGTTGCGCGACGAGAACGACAAGCTGGCCTTCGAGGAGGTCGAGCGCGAGGCCCTCGTCGAGGCCCCCTGGTATGAGACCTTCCCGTTGGACTTCTTCGCGGAGGTGCTGTATCCCGGCACGCTGCGCGATGAGCACCTGCTGCCGGTCTTCGAACTGCCGCCCGCGGCGGCGGAGCGGCACGGCGAAGAGCGCGTGCAGGAGGTACGCGAGCAGGCCGGGCAGTTCCGCGAAAGGGCGCTGCGGACGATTCCCGAGGCATCGCCCGCCCCGTAGCCGTGCCTGCCGGGCAGGCGCGCCGGTCGGCGTCTTCGCTGCGCGTTACCCCACGTCGGCCAGCTCGAGCGTCCGGCCGTAATGCTCCAGCACCTTGCGCCGCAGCAGGGCGTGCTGCGGGGAGCTGAGCATGGGATCGAACCTGACGAGCCTGAAGGCATCGTCGCGCGCTTCCTTCAGGATGGCCGTGTCCGAGAAGTCGTAGCAGTCGAACTCGGGCATGCCGCTCTGCTGCACGCCGAAGAGCTCTCCCGGCCCGCGTATGCGCAGGTCCTCCTCGGCTATGCGGAAGCCGTCAGCGGTGCGGGTCAGCACCTCCAGGCGTCGTCGTGCGTCGTCGGTGCTCGGCTCGGCCAGCAGGAAGCACTTGCCCGGGTGCTTTCCCCGCCCGATGCGGCCGCGAAGCTGGTGGAGCTGCGCCAGGCCGAGCCGCTCCGCATGCTGCACGATCATCACCGTGGCCTGCGGCACGTCTATGCCCACCTCGACCACCGTCGTGGCTGCCATCACCCGGTAACGGCCGCTGCGGAAGCCTTCCATCACCTCCTGCTTCCTGGCCTGGGGCATCTGCCCGTGCAGCAGGCAGCAGGGGTAGCCGGAGAAGACGCGGCGACTCAGCTCCTCGTAGCCTTCCGTGGCGCTGGTCAGGTCGAGTTCGCCGCTCTCCTCGACCAGGGGGTAGACGACGAAGACGCTGCGCCCGGCGCGCAGCTCCTCGCGGGCCGCCTCGAAGGCCCGGGGCCAGTCACCCGGCGCGTATAGCTCCGTGGTCACGGGCCGCCGGCCGGGGGGCATCTCGTCAATGATGCTCACGTCCATGTCGGCGAAGTAGGCCATCGCCAGCGTCCGCGGGATGGGGGTGGCCGTCATGATCAGGGCGTCGGGAGGCGGGCCCTTCTCCCGCAGCGCCAGGCGCTGGCGCACGCCGAAACGGTGCTGCTCGTCCACGACGACGAGGGCCAGGTTGGCGAACTCGACGTCGGGCTGGATCAGCGCGTGGGTGCCGACGGCCAGGTCTATCTCGCCGCGCGCGAGGCGCTTCAGGTTCCGGCGCCGCTGAGAGGGGCCCGCGCCGCTGGTGAACAGCGTTGTGCGGATCTGGGCCCTCTCCAGCAGCGACATCAGTGTCAGGTAGTGCTGCTCGGCCAGTATCTCG
>LJUE01000172.1 GCA_001303885.1 Planctomycetes bacterium SM23_32
GAGACCCACGACCAGCACGCGCTCCGGCTCGGGCTGGTAGAGGAGGCCGCCGAAGGCAAGAGCGCTGTACTCCAGCATGTGCCGGCGCATGTCGCTCAGGTCCACCTGGCTCTGCACGATCCACGACGTGGGCCGGCCGAATTGGAGCGTGACCACCGAGCCCTGCTGGTAGACGAAGATGCGGTGATAGAGGGAGTCCTTCTGGCGGATCAGGCGACCGAACGCGCCGGCCTGCACCAGGACAGCGGACGCGACGAGGAGCCAGCACGTTGCCGCGATCCCCAGGGGGCCGGCCTGCCAGAGAGAGCGACGCATCATGGCCTTCCTCCCACAGATGGCGCCCGCCCGGCCAGGACCGCTTGCACCAGCACGATGGCGCCGACTGCGATGAGAACCGAGCCGGAAACGCGCACCGTCCGCCTTGCAGAAAGCAGGATCAGGTAGAAGGCGGTCACCACGCAGCCGGCGAAGCTGGCCACCGTCGAGCAGCCCAGCACGAGCCCCGCCTTGAGGCCGGACTCCGCCGCGCGCTGCGTGAGCCACCGCACCGCTGTCGGCGACACCATGCCCAGCATGAGCGTGGGCAGGCCGAACAGCGCGAACGCGGCCAGCAGGGAGCCCCACTTCTCGTCCAGGCCCGCGTCGAGCAGCGCATCGCAGACCGGCCGCAGCAAGCCGGGAACGGCGCAGAGCCAGCCGCCGGCGATGATCAGGCACATGCCGAGCGCGCGCTTCGCGGCCTCCCTGCGTGAAAGCCAGCCGCCCAGCACGTACCCTCCGGACAGGCTCAGCAGAAAGACGCCGATCACGCTGCCCATCACCACGTAGATCGAGCTGCCGAAATACGGGGCCAGCATCCGCGTGCCCAGTATCTCCAGCTCCATCACCAGCCACCCGCACGCGGCGGCGAGCAGCAACACCGCCACCATGGGCGCAGCGCGGCCCCGCTTGCCGCCGGCACCAGCCTGCACTCGATTGCCCGCCTCGTCCGGAAACGGGCGCCGTTGGTCGCTCACGGCCGGCTCCGCAGGAACTCGTGCGCCAGCGTCAGGAACGCGCTCGACCCCCAGGTGTAGGCCCTGTCGCGCAGCGGCCTTCCGGTGAGCGCGTCGAAGTTCTCGGCGAATCCGCTGTTCAGGCACATGTTACAGTAGCGGCGCGCTATCTCCCTTGCCTGGCTGCGATAGCCGGCGCGGGCCAGCCCGTCCACGACGAGCACCGTCTCGCTGCCCCAGATCGGGCCGCGCCAGTAGCCGTCGGGCACGTAGAGCGGACTGCTCGGGCTCTCGGTCGCCGGCCCGTGCTCGGTGACGAACCGGCCGTCCGGCTTCAGGGCGTCGGACAGCTTCTGGCGCACCGCCTTCGGCAGCCGGTTGCCGGCCACGATGGCCAGGTAGTTCAGCAGGCAGTCCCCCTCCGGGAAGACCTCGCCGGTGAAGGCGCGCCGCGAGACGAACTGCTCCCCATTCCAGAGGCGTTCGAGCATGCGGTCACGCAGCCCGTCAGATCGCGTCTTCCAGCGTCCGGCGTCCCGGTCGCGCCCGAGCCGCCTGGCGAGGCCGGCCAGCACGTGCGTCTGCACGACGAGGTAGGCCGTCAGGTCCGGCGCTGCCACGGGGTAGCCGCCGTCGAACACCGTCGCGTTGTCCCATCCCGAGTCGTTGCCGTGATGATACTCGGGCAGGCCGTCACCGTCGCAGTCCCGCTCGCGCAGCCACCACTCCGTCCACCGGCACAGGGGGCGGTAGACGCCTTCAAGCCGCCTCTGGGTGAGCAGGCCGCGCCTCTGCATCATCTTCGCGAGGGCCCAGCCATGGATCGGCGGCTTGCAGAAGTTCCAGGTCAACTGCGCTTCGCTCACCGAGTCCGGCAGCGCGCCGTGCTCGTCCTGGTGATCGAACAGGGCCATGAACTGGTCCCACGCCAGCTCGGGGTTGCGGTAGCTGAGAGCGATGGCGTTGAAGCAGTGGTCCCAGCTCCAGCATTGCGTCATCCAGTTCTTGCTCATCAGCATGGTGGGGCGAAGGAAGCGCCCCGACGGCGCGACGACGGAGGTCCAGTTCACGTACATCGCCGATTCAGCGGCCCTCGCGTACTTGCGCGGCATCGCCGGCGTGCCCCTGAGCCACTCCGCCCACTCGCCGGCCACGTCCCGGACGCACTCGTCGAAAGGCCGCGAGAGGTCGGGAGTGCGGCTCGTCGTGACGAATTCCTCGATCGCCGCCTCGAACTGCCCGTCCTCGCCGGGCAGGAACTCGGCCACCACGCGCGGGCGCCGGCCGGGTCGCTCTCTCCTGCGCCTGTCCTGCGTGTGCACGACGTGCAGCGCATCCATGACCAGCTCGCCTCGCAGCGGCGTGAACATGTACTGGGTGCAGTTCGGCGCGCAGTTCACGTGCCAGCATCCTGCGCCGGCCGGGAAGGCATAGCTGCCGTGCTCGGAGAGGCTGGAGACCCGCAAGGCCAGCCCCTGGCCCCGGATGCGGAGGACGTCGGGCGCGGCAAAGCACATCTCCACCTTCCGACCGTCGGCCGTCAGGCGCAGCAGGTCGGGCCTGGCCCTCACCTCATAGGGCACCGGCTCACGTCCGCGCATGGGCTCCAGCACGAAGGCCTCCCGCGAGGCGAACGTCCCCCGCATCGTGCGCAGGATGAGGCCCTTCAGGCTCCAATGCGGCGGCAGCACGTTGAGGGCCATGTACGAGCCGAACCGGCTGAACGGCACAGCGGCGATGTCGAACTCCATCATCATCCTCCCCCGGACGGGCCAGGCACCGGCGTCTACCCATACTGTATACGGCCCGCGCGCGCTGCAGGCAACAGGAACGCCGACACGTTGGGGCGGCGCAGCGGCCGTGCGACCAGGCGCCCCGTTCGCTTTCATCCTGTCATCCTGCGTTCATGTCCTTCACGTAGACTCGGCGTGATGGCATTGTCGCAGGTCCTGCTCTCGGGTGGTCCGGGACGCAGCCGACCAGACATGAAGCGAGGGAGGAGTACCATGACGCGAGGGCGTAGCGGTGGGATAGCCGTGGTTCTGCTCGTGGCGTTGGTGTGTGTCTTGACCGCCCCTGTCGGGGCGCGTGACGTGAAGATCGGCAAGGCGGAGGACTACGATCCCGTCATCAGTCCGGCTGACTTCCAGGACGCCGGCGGAGACCTCTTGCCGATTGACAACCCATGGTGGCCCATGACTCCCGGCACTACCTATGTCTACGAGGACACGGAGGGCGAGGAGCACAACGAGGTCTACGTCACCCATGAGACAAAGGAGATACTCGGCGTCACCTGCACTGTCGTCCGGGACCGCGTGTGGGTGGAAGGGGAACTGGTCGAAGAGACGCTCGACTGGTATGCTCAAGACAAGGATGGTAACGTCTGGTACTTTGGCGAGGACTCCAAGGAGTTCGTGGACGGCCAGGTCATACCTTTGGGCTCCTGGGAAGCAGGCGTGGACGGCGCCAAGCCCGGCATACTGATGCTCGCCAGTCCGCGCTCGGGTGACTCCTACCGGCAGGAGTTCCTCGAGGACGAGGCGGAGGACATGGGCAAGGTGCTGAGGCTCGCCGGCCATGCCTCGGTGCCCTACGGGAGTTTCTACAGCTGCCTCGTGGTCAAGGAGTGGACGCCGCTGGACCGGGGCACCGTGGAGTTCAAGTACTACGCCCCAGGCGTGGGTCTCGTGCTGGTGGTCGAGGGTTCGGGCGGGCCCAGCACCCGGATCGAGTTGATCGAGGTCAACTGACGGCATGACGCCTTCAAAGGCAGGACGAGCGGGGGCCTGGCGGCGCGTAGCAGTCAACCGACGCCGGGCTCCCGCCCGCCCATTCCCGGAGCGCGGCGCCGGCCGCGGCCGGAGGAAGGAGGATCGCACAATGGCTACGCGTGCTTCAGTGGTAGCTGGTTGGCTGTGTATTGGAGCGGTTCTGTTTGGAGCTGCATGGGCAACGGCAGTCCAGGGCGCCGACGCGACCCTCGGCCTGCCCCAGGCTGTGGCGGACGCGGTTGAGTCGGCTTTCCCGGCCGCCGTCATCACCGGGGTGGAACTCGAAGACGAAGAAGGCGCAATGCTCTACGTTGTGAGAATGGAGCGTGGCGAACGGACACTGGACGTCGAGCTGTCACCGGAAGGCGTCATCGGCGAAATCGAGATTGAGCTGGGACTGGACGACGTTCCTCAGTACATGGCCGAGGCTATCAGGCAGGCGACCGGAGGGGGCGAGATAGCCCTCATTGAGATGCACGAGCTGAGGGGGCGCGTTCAAGACGGCGAGCTCGTTGCGCTCGACGAGCCGATGGTCGTCTACGAGGTTGGGTTCATCGTTGACAACCGGCGCCATCTTGTGGAGGTCGCCGATGAGCCGGCGCTGGAGCTGCCGCAGCCCGCACGTGCGGCCATCAGGGATGCCTTCCCCGAAGCGATCGTGAAGCAGGTCGAGGCCGAACGCGAGATGGGCCTTACGCTCTACGAAGTGGAGCTCGTGCAGAACGGCCAAGAGGTCGAGGTCGAGGTATCAGCCGACGGCGTCATCGCCGAAGTGCAGGTGTCGGTGAAGGCCGAGGAGCTGCCGCCGGCGGTCGCCGACGCGATCTTGCGAGCCGCGGACGGGGCAAAGGTGCCGGAGCTGGAGAAGGTGGAGATCCGCGCCACACCGGAGCTGGCTACCCTCGATGAGCCCCAGGTGGTCTACGAGGCCGAGTTCTCCAGGGACGGCAAGGAGTACGAGATCCGGATCGCCTCGGACGGCACTGTCATCGAGCTGAAGGAGGAACAAGGGGAGGATCACGACGACGAAGCAGATTGACGACGTCGGCCGGGCCGGCTCGCAGCGCAGTAGGTTGCGCGGGGCAGGCACCCCAGTTCCGAACACCATGTGCCCGGGGAGGTCAGGACGTGCTCCTCCTGCTGATCGAAGACTACGCGCCCCTCCAGAAGTCGCTGGCCAGGGGGCTGCGCGAGGCGGGCTTCGCCGTCGACGTTACCGGAGATGGCGAGGAGGGCTTGTGGTACGCCCGCACGGGCAACTACGACGTTGTCATACTGGACCTGATGCTGCCTAAGCTTGACGGGCTGACCATCCTGCGCAAACTGCGGGAGTCGGGGAGCCAGGCACACGTCCTCATCCTGACGGCCAAGGACACGGTGCCTGACCGGGTGCGCGGCCTTGATCTGGGCGCGGACGACTACCTGATCAAGCCGTTCGCTCTGGACGAACTCCTTGCCCGAGTCCGGGCACTGGTGAGGCGCAAGTACGAGGCCAAGGCCCCGGAGATTCGCGTCGGCGATCTTGAGGTCGACACGGTGAACCGAACCGCTCAGTGGGAAGGAGAGCCTCTTGAGCTGACGGCCCGGGAATATGGCCTGCTGGAGGTCCTCGCGCTCCAGCCGGGTCGGACGGTCACTCGCACGGAGATTGCCGAGCGCCTGTACGACTTCGCCTCCGAAGCCGAGAGCAACGTCATAGACGTGTACGTCGCCCGGCTCCGCAAGAAGCTCGAAGAGGGCGGACGGCCTCGCCTGATCCACACGCGGCGAGGCCTTGGCTATGTCCTGGGGGGCCCCTCCTGATGCCCTCGCTACGCACACGGCTCGCCCTGGGAACGGC
>LJUE01000173.1 GCA_001303885.1 Planctomycetes bacterium SM23_32
CCGAGCACGAGCGGGTCGCTGCAGCGCCTCCGGCGCCGGCGCACGAGCGCGCCTCGCTCGCAACAGAGCCCGGCCCGCAGGCGTCCGGAGCCCAGCCTGCCGAGCGCCCGGCAGCCCAAGGGCCCCAGCAGCAGGATAAGGCAGGCATGGAGACGGCGCTGCTGAAGTTCACGAGCGTGCTCCACGACCACGAGAGAGACCGCGAGGAGGCTGTGGTCGAAGGCGACCGCGCCGTGCTTCGGGACAAGATATACGACGTGTTGCTTCCCATCGTGTTGGTGAACCTCTGGCCTGCCGACGGCGAGCCGCTCGACGTCGAGCTGGAGAAGGTGCGCGTTAAGGCGGAACGCGCCGAGCTGGACGAAGAACACGGCGTGGTGAAGCTGTTCGGCGACGTTACGGCCACGGGCGAGGACTTCCAGATCCTCACCGACAGCGTCGTCTACCGGGTGACTGACCGCTCGCTGACCTCGAACGACCCGGTCCGCCTCCAGAAGGACACGACGGACGCGGAGGGCAACCGGAAACCTGCGCTGGTGGTGATGGGCCGCGGGATGGCCGTTGACCTGAGGATGGGGCACATGACCATCCTCGAGGAGGTGGAAGCCCGCCTGCACGGCGTGTCCGAGGACTTCCTGGCCGCCGAGCTTGAGGAGCCCGACGGCGCTGAGGACACCCGCGATGTGGTCATAACCAGCAAGGGGAGACTCCTCTACGAACACCTGGCCCACAAGGTGAGCTTCGCCGACCACGTCCACGTCCTCTCCGGAGAGAGGGAACTGGGCTGCGACCAGCTCACCATACTGCTGGGCGAGAGCGAGGGAAGCGACCGCCTGGAGGTGAGCGACATCGTCGCCACGGGCGGTGTCGAGTTGAACTACTTGCACCAGGTCGCCCGCGGCCAGAAACTGGAGTGGCACAACGTGACGCAGACCGGCGTGCTGACCGGCGAAGACGGCCGCCCGGCCTCCATGACCACGCCCGAGTTCGAGATGGCCGGCGGGCGTCTGACCTTCTACCGCGTCAACGACCGGTTCCACGCCGAAGGGCCGGGCACGCTCCGCTGGAAGGCGACAGGGCCGGAGCCGGCCGCCGAAGCCCCCGCCCAGGTGGAGGCCTGGGGCGTGGGGCCGTTGGACCTCAGCAGCGGCCAGCCGGTCCGCATCTCCTGGCAGAGCTCGATGACTTACCACGTGGCGGAGCGGATCGCTTCGTTCCAGGGACAGGTCGTCGCCCACCAGCAAAGCAGTTCGCTTGCCTGCGAGCAGCTCGCGCTCACCCTCGAGCCCGACGGCGGGCAGATACAAAAGGTCGAGGCCGGCGGAGGCGTGTGCATGCACGACGAAACGGGCGAGCAGGGGCGCGAGGTCCTGTGCGACAGGCTGGTCTGGGACGCCCGAAAGGACCGCATCGAGCTGATCGCCGCCGAGGGACAGACGGTCAGCGTGGCGGTCGGCCCGCACACCATTACCTCCAGAGACGTCGTCTTCAACAACGCCGACCGGGTCCTGGAGTGTCCCGTAGCCGGCCGGCTCGCAGTGCGGTCGTCCCCTCGCCCCGAGGGGCTCGGAGCCGAGGCGGCCGAGGCCGAGCCGATCGAGGTCGTCTGGCAGGATCGGATGTCCTTCCACCAGCAGGCCGCGCCGCAGGCGAGCTTCAGCGGACAGGTGGCGGCCAGCCGCGGCAATCACGTGATGAAGGGGGACAGGCTCCGCGTCGAGTTCAACGCCGACATGGAGCCGCTCACGATCGTGGCAACGGGCAACGCCGTGCTGGACGTCCTGGCCGAGCTTGCCGAGACAGGCCGGGCCCTGCCTGTCGGAAGGGCCTCCGAAGGCGCGGCGCCCGGGGGGGAGGCCGCGGCCGCGCCGGGCACGGCAAGCGTCGAGGGCGAGCGCTGGCACCTGGACTCCCAGGAGCTGGTCATCGAGATCCCGCCGGAGCTCATCCGGTCTCAGACGGGCGGCTCGCTCTCCGTGCTGCGCGGCGAGGCAACGACGGGGGCCATAGCGTGCGAGGGGGCCCTGCTGCTGGACTTCGCCCAGAACGTCGCGCGGTTCAGCGGCAACGTCAACGCCGAGGTCTCGGGGACCCTGCTCAGGAGCGACGATCTCAAGCTGGACTTCGACGACGCACGGAACCTGCGCCACATCTGGGCCGAGGGCAACGTGCGGTTCGCCCAGCAGAGGGAGGGCGCCTGGCAGCTGGAGTGCGACTCCGCCGAGGCGATCTTCGCCGCGCAGAGCGAACTGCGCGAGGTGATCGCCCGCAGCAGCGTGGAGGTCCGCGACGAGCGCCGCGTCCTTACCTCGCAGTTGATGCAGCTCTTCCTGGGCAAGGTCGAGGGCGAGCCGCAGCCCGTGCTCCAGCGCGCCGTCTGGCAGGAAGACGTGCTGATCAGTTACGTGCAGGACGAGCGGATCGAGGGCGCCGGCGACCGGCTCGAGTGGACGCGGGACGACGACACCTACGTGCTGACGGGGGATCCCCAGGCCTCGCTGCGCCGGGGCGCGCTGATGGTCTTGAACGACAAGATCCTCGTTGACCGCCCCTCCGGGCGGCTGAGCCTGCCGCCCGGCGCCCGGCCGGTCAGGACGGTCGTGCCCGAGAACTTCGACTAGGACCGAAGGCAAGCGGCCGCCCCCGCCCCTCTCAGCAGCAGGAGCCGAGAGTGACCGTCATCTTTGCCGAAGGCGGGCCCGAGCGCGTGCTGGGGCCCGACGCCAAGCAGGCAGCCGTCCGGGCAGCCATCCAGGCCGCCGGCGACTGCTCGCGCACCCTCATCCTGCCCCCGGACGGCACACGCCCCCATTCCGACGCCGGCTTCCTGACGGACGCCCTCTGCCGCCAGATCGGCCCCGAGGCCACGGTCCACGTGATGCCCGCGCTGGGCACGCACTGCGCCATGACGCGGCCGGAGCTGGTCGCCATGTTCGGGGACGGCATCCCCGCCGAGGCGTTCCGGGAGCACAGGTGGCGCGAGGACCTGACGCGTCTCGGCACGGTGCCGGCGGAGCTCGTGCACGCCGTCTCGGAGGGCGTCCTGCGCGACTACATGCCCGACTACGACGTGCCCGTCGAGGTCAACCGGCGCCTGGTGGAAGGGGGCTACACGGCGATCTTATCGGTGGGCCAGGTCCTGCCCCACGAGGTGGCCGGCATGGCCAACGGCTTCAAGAATGTGCTGGTGGGCACCGGCGGGCAGGAGACCATCAACAGGACCCATTTCCTGGGCGCCGTCTACGGCATGGAGCGCATGATGGGCCGTGCCGAGACGCCGGTGCGGGCCGTGCTCAACCACGCGCACGAGCGGCACCTCGCCGGGCTGGGGATCCTCTACATCATGACCGTGATGGAGGCCGCCGACGACGGCCGCGTCCTGACGCGCGGCATCTACGTCGGGGACGACGAGGAGGCATTCCGCCTGGCCGCCGCCCTGAGCCGCCGGGTGAACGTGACGCTCCTGGGCGAGCCCCGGGACCGCGTGGTCGCCTACATGGCGCCCGACGAGTTCAGGACGACCTGGCTGGCCAATAAAGCCATCTACCGGACGCGGATGGCCATTGCCGACGGCGGAGAGCTGACCGTGCTCGCCCCCGGCGTGCGAGGCTTCGGCGAGGACCCAAAGATAGACCGCCTCATCCGGCGGTACGGCTATCGCGGCACGCCCGCCACGCTGAAGGCAGCGGCCGAGAACGACGACCTGCGCGCCAATCTGGCGGCGGCTGCGCACCTGATCCACGGCTCGTCGGAGGGGCGGTTCCGGGTGGTCTACGCGACCGACCCCGACCGGCTCAGCCCGGATGAAGTGAGGCGCACGGGATTCGAGTGGCGGGACGTGGCCGAGGCCTTGCGGCAGTATCCCCCCGACCGACTTCCGGGGGGCGACAACGGGGACTTCTACTTCGTCCGTCGCCCGGCCCTCGGCCTGTGGGCCGTCAGGGACAGATTCGACGACTGAGCGCGGGCTGCTACCGGACGGTCAGCAGGTAGTGGGCGCCCTGCTCAACGACCTCGGCCCCGAACCCCCTCAGCCGCACGGCCACCTGGGCGCGCAGCCCCTCCGGCACGGAATCACCGAAGCCAACGCGATAGACCGCCAGCTCGTGCCGGCCGTAGTCGTGCTCGTAGTCGCGCCTCATCCGGTCGAACAGCTCCCCCCGCCGGTCCGAGCCGAGCGTGCCTTTCAGCTCCCGGCTCACGGCGCCGATGTCGTGCGTGCGCGCCAGCAGGCTCCGGACGGCGTTGTCCGCCGCCAGCCGCTCGGGTCCATCTCCAGGGAAGGGCACGCGTTCGCCTTCGGGCGGCACGAAGCCGCTCATCAGAAGGGGCTGCGTCTGCGGGCACTCGCGTCCGAACAGGCGGCAGAACGCCTGGTAGACGACGATGGCTCCGCGCCGCTTCCCCTCGACGGCGTAGCCGGCGACGTGCGGCGTGGCCAGTCCGGGCCACTCGATGAGCCCCTCGGCCGGCGTGGGCTCCCCTTCAAAGACGTCAAGGACAGCGCCCCCTATCGTCCCCTCCTGGAGGGCGGCGACCAGGGCCTGCGAGTCCACCACGCCGCCTCGGGACGTGTTCACCAGCCAGGCGTCGGGCTTCATCAGCCCCAGCTCGGCGGCGCCGATCATGTGGTGCGTCGGATGGGGGGCCTCTCCCGCGCGCGTCAGCGGCACATGGAGCATCACGAAGTCCGCTCCCAGGGCCTCCTCCAGTGAGTGCGAGACGAACTTCGGATCGCGCTCGGCAAGCGGCGGATCGCAGCGGAGCACCTGCATGCCGAAGCCCTCCGCGCGCCTGGCGACGCGGTTGCCGCAGTTGCCGAAGCCGATGATGCCGAGCGAGCTGTCCGCCAGCGGTGCCATGGCGTCGCGCGTCACGTGAGCCAGGGCATACCAGACGTAATCCGCCACGGACTCCGCGTTGGAGCCGGGGGCACTGAAGACCTCGATCGGGCGGCGTCGCGTCCTGTTGGCCGAGCGGATGTGGGCGACGTCCAGGTGGTCGGTGCCGATCGTGGCGGTCCCGATGGCGCGGAGGTTGGCGGCGCGGTCCACGAGCGCGGGCGTGACACGGGTCACGCTGCGTATGGCCATGGCGTCGAACCTCTCCAGCCCCGGATAGCCCTCGTCCACCTCACGGCCGTTGACCATCACCACGTCCCCGAGGGAACCGAACAGCTCCCCGGCCAGGGGGATGTTCTCGTCCACCAGTATCCTCATCCGCCCCTCTCCGGCGCCTCAGGGCATCAAGTGCTGCACCTGCCCGGTCCGGGCCGATGCGAGGACGGCCTCGGCCACGCACATCACCTTCCTGCCCCACTCGACGTCGGCGACGCAAGGGATGCCTTCCTCGATGCAGTCCAGGAAGTGCCCGCGCAGGTCGAAGGGCGCGTCCAGTTCCACCGGGGCCGTCTTCTGGCCCCTGGCGGCGTAGCAGAGCCCGTTGCCCCAGTCCGTGGTCTGGAGGCCGCCCTCGGTGCCGATCGCGGCGCGCTCGTAGACCGGCACGGGCGAGACCTGGCTGCCCTCGTGGGTGCCGACGGCGCCGCCCTCGAAGTTGAGCACCACCCAGTTATGGTCGTTGGCGCGC
>LJUE01000174.1 GCA_001303885.1 Planctomycetes bacterium SM23_32
CCCCCTACGTCAGCTTCAACATCCCGGCCCGCGGTGAAGGGCTCACCGCCGACGTCGTGTCGCAGTGGACCGTCGAGCAGGTGCTGGACCACGCGGAGAGCGCCGCGCTGCCGCAGTGCATCGAGTGGATTCGGGGTCAGAAGGAGGTGGCCGACCGCAACGGCCTGCTGCTGGTGGCCTACGAGGGCGGCCAGCACATGGTGGGCGTGCAGGGCGGCGAGAACAACCAGGCGCTGACCCGACTCCTCCAGGCCGCCAATGCCCACCCGCGCATGGGGCGGATCTACGAGCGCTACTACGACGCGTGGACGCGGGCCGGCGGCGACCTGTTCTGCTACTTCTCCTCGGTGGGCCTGTGGAGCAAGTGGGGGAGCTGGGGCATCCTCCAGCACTACGACGACGAGGCGGCGCAGAGCCCCAAGTTCATGGCCACCATGCAGTGGGCGGCCTCGCTCGGTCAGCCCGTGAAGAACTAGGGACAGTCACCTATTCCCGCATGCTCAGTGAAGCACGCCGAGAAAGCGTCCCCGAAACACGCCTTGGCGGAGTGTGGGCCGGAACAGGTGACTGCGCCTCGTTCTCCGGCCCCGGTTGACCGCCCCGGGGGGCACGGCTATACTGTGCCGGCTTCTGCGCGGCGGTGCGGCAAAGAGGGCTTCTTGACATGAACATCCTGGTGGTTGGCGGCGGCGGCAGGGAACACGCCCTGGTCTGGAAGATCGCTGAGTCCCCCCTGGTGGACCGGCTCTTCTGCGCGCCGGGTAACGCGGGCATCGCCGAGCAGGCCGAATGCGTGGACATCGGCGCTGAGGAAGTGCTGCGGCTGCGGAGGTTCGCCCGCGAGAACGCCATTGACCTGACCGTGGTCGGCCCCGAGGCGCCGCTGGTGAAGGGCATCGTGGACGCCTTCGAGACAGCGGGACTCAGGGCGTTCGGCCCGAGCCAGCAGGCCGCGAGGATCGAAGGCAGCAAGGTCTTCGCCAAGCAGCTCATGCAGCGCCACAGCATCCCCACCGCTGAGTTCCGCACCTTCACCGCACCCGAACGCGCCAAGGCCTACCTCGACATGGTGGGTGCGCCCATCGTGGTGAAGGCGGACGGCCTGGCGGCCGGCAAGGCGGCCATCGTCTGCCGCACGCTGGAGGAGGCCTACGAGGCGGTGGACCGCATCATGATCCGCAACGAGTTCGCGGACGCCGGCGCCCAGGTCGTCGTGGAGAGCTGCCTCAGAGGCGAGGAGGCGAGCATGATCGCCTTCACCGACGGCCGGACCCTCGCGGTGATGCCCTCCTGCCAGGACCACAAGCCCATCTACGACGGCGACAGGGGGCCCAACACGGGCGGCATGGGGGCCTACAGCCCGGCCCCTCTCATCAGCGACGAACTGGCCGCCCAGCTCGAGCGCGAGGTCCTGGTCCAGACGGTTCACGCCATGAACCGCGAGGACAAGCCCTATCGCGGCGTCCTCTACGCCGGCATCATGGTCGCCGACGAGGGGCCTCGCGTGCTCGAGTTCAACTGCCGGCTCGGCGACCCCGAGACCCAGCCCCTGCTGATGCGCCTGGAAAGCGACCTCGTGCCCGTCCTGCTCTCCACGCTGGACGGCACGCTGGAAGACGCCGACATTCGCTGGAGCGAGCGCCCCACCTGCTGCGTCGTGATGGCCTCGGGCGGCTATCCGCTCAGCTACAAGAAAGGCTACCCGATCGAGGGGCTCGAAGAGGCCGGCGCCATGGACGATGTGGTGGTCTTCCACGCCGGCACCAGGCTGGAGGATGGACAGGTCCTCACCAACGGGGGCCGCGTGCTCGGCGTGACGGCTCCCAGAAGGCCATAGACCGGCTGGCAGCCGGGGACGACTGACGCCCTTCTGATCGCCCTGGCAGGCGCTCTCCACGGCTCCGGGCTGCACACGAGAACCACGAAGGTCGCCAAGGCACCAACGAGAGAACAGGAACGGGCAAGAAGGGGCGTCACCGGGTGAGCGTGTGATCTGCCACGTTCCTTCGTGCCGCTTCCCTTCTTCCTTCGTGGTTGAGCAGGGCCGGGGCCTGGCGCGGCGGCCTGCCCCCTGCTTGACTTGCCCCCCGGCGGGGTTAGAATGCTGGCAGACTGCCTGTTCGCGCACTTGTGGGAGCTGTGGCCATGGCCGGCGGGGCTGGCCATACGGTGGACAAGGAGGCGCAGACCGACCTGACGGTGGCCGGCATCCTGCGCCTGGCCGTCAAGAGGGGGGCATCTGACGCGATCATCACGGCCGGCGTCCCGCCGGCGCTGCGCGTTGACGGCGACCTGCACTACACCAACGCCCCGCCGCTGAGCGCGCAGGAGACGCAGCGGCTCGTCTACGACATCCTCGCCGACGACCAGATCGCCCGGTTCGAGCGCGAGAAGGAGCTGGACTTCTCCATCGCGCTGGGCGAGGAGCACCGGTTCCGGGTGAACTGCTACTGGCAGCGCGACGCCGTGGGGGCGGCCTTCCGCGTGATCCCGAAGGACATCCCCGGGCTGGAAAAGCTCGGCGTGCCGGCCATCATGCGCGATCTGATCCTGAGCCATCAGGGCCTCATCCTGGTCACCGGCCCCACCGGCCACGGGAAGTCCACCACCCAGGCCGCCTTGCTGGACATCGTCAACACCGAGAAGAAGGTCCACATCGTCACCATCGAGGACCCGATCGAGTTCCTGCACGCCAGCAAGAGCTCGGTGGTGGACCAGCGGGAGGTGGGGCAGGACACGCTGAGCTTCGACGAGGCCCTGCGCCACGTGTTGCGCCAGGACCCGGACGTGATCCTGATCGGCGAGATGCGCGACCTGGAGACGATGCGCACGGCCCTGACCGCCGCCGAGACCGGGCACCTCGTCATCGCCACGCTGCACACCAACGACGCCGTCCAGTCGGTGGACCGGATCATAGACAGCTTCCCGCCGCACCAGCAGAGCCAGGTGCGCGCGCAGCTCTCCTTCTGCCTGCTGGCCATCCTGAGCCAGCGCCTGCTGCCGCGCAAGGGCGGCGGGCAGCGCGTGCTCGCCACCGAGCTGCTCTGCAACAACGCGGCCGTCGCCAACCTGGTGCGCGAGGGCAAGACGCAGCAGATCTACGGCGTGATGGAGACCCAGGCCCGCCAGGGCATGTACACCATGGACTTCTGCCTCAAAGACCTCTACCTGAAGGGGCTGGTGGAGCGGGACGCGGCCCGCCGGCGGATGAGGAGCCCCCAGCTCCTCGACCTGTAGAGCCCCGTGCGCCGGGGGCGGCGCGACACACCGAACGGAGGGCGGGCGGAGCGCCCCATGGCAAGCTGGCTGCTCGGACACGTCTTCGTCATCGCTTGCCTCTACGGCATCGTTGCCTCCGTGCTGTTCTGGCATTGCAGCAGGCTGCACAACAGCCTTGCCTACGGGCTCTACGTTTTCGGCCTGCTGGGGCTGATGGCCATCACGGGCCAGCAGTCCATGGCGGGAGGCGGCCCCGGCGCCCTACTGGGCCTCATCCTCGGGTTGCTGGCAAGCGTGTTCATCCTGCTGTGCAACGCCCCGGCCCTCTACTTCTCCATGGAGCATTTCCTGACGAAGCTCGGCCGCGAGGCGCTCGGGCTCAACCAGATGGTCTTCCGCAAGAGCTATGACCGCGCCAAGGGGGCCGAGGCGCGGGGGGACTTCGAGCAAGCGGCGGCCCTCTACCGCCACGAGCTGGAGTACGACCCGAGGGACACCACCGCGCGGCGCCTGCTCGCCGAGGCCCTGCTGAGATGCGGCCGGCCGGAGGAGGCCGTCGAGGAGCTTCAGCAGATCCTGGAGCTGCTCAGGAAGGGCGAGAGTGAGGAGCGCATGGCCACCCTGTTCCGGCTGGCCGAGGTCTCCGACGAGGAGCTCGGCGACCCGCATCGCGCCCGCCAGTTCTACGAGAGGGTCGTCGCCGAGGACCCCGAGAGCAAGCATGCCGGCTACGCGCGCAGCCGTCTGGGCGGCGGCGATCCGTCCGAGGCGCCCACCGATTCCTGAGAGGACCCATGCCATGCACGTGCAGCAGGACGCCGCCGAAGGGATGGGCCGCACCGAGGAGTGGCTACAGAGGCTGCTGCGGGAGACGGTGGCACGGTCGGCCTCGGACCTGTTCCTGAAGACCGACGCGCCGCCCAGCCTGCGCATTGACGGCCAGGTGCAGTTCCTCAAGACGGATCCCGTGCCGGCCCGGATCATGGAGCGCGTCGCCGAGGCCGTGCTGGGGGAGCGGCGTGTCCGCTTCAAGGAGGCGGGCGAGGTGGACCTGGCCTACGAGGTTGAGGCCGCCGGGCGGTTCAGGGTCAACGTGTTCCGTCAGCGGGGCGCCACGAGCGCCGCGTTCCGCTACATCCCGCTGGACGTGCCGGCGTTCGAGGAGCTGAACCTGCCGGCCAGGCAGCTGGCCCACCTGGCCGCCCAGACCCGTGGCGTGGTCCTGGTGACGGGTGTGACGGGCTCGGGCAAGTCCACCACGCTGGCCGCCATCGTGGACCACATCAACGCCAACTACAGGCGCCACGTCATCACCATCGAGGACCCCATCGAGTTCGTCCACGCCGACAAGCTGAGCCTGATCGAGCAGCGGGAGGTGGGCTGGGACACCGTCTCGTTCGAGGAGGCGCTCAAGCACGTCGTGCGCCAGAGCCCGGACGTGATACTGATCGGCGAGATGCGCGACGAGGTGACCATCCAGACCGCGCTGAACGCCGCCGAGATCGGCCACCTGGTGCTGAGCACCCTTCACACGGCCAGCGCCATGCAGACGCTGGAGCGCATCGTCAGCTACTTCCCCCCTTACCAGCACGAGCTGATCCGCACGCAGCTCTCCAACACGATGCAGGGCATCCTCTCCCAGCAGCTCCTGGTGCGGGCGGACGGCCCGGGGCGCGTGCCGGCCGTGGAGGTGATGATGCGCTCACCCACCATCTGCGAGCTGATCCTCAGGGGGGAGACCGGGAAGCTGAACGCCGCCATGCGCGAGGACTCCTACTTCGGCAATGAGACCTGCCACGAGGCGCTGATCCGCCTCTACCGGGAGGGCACCATCACGCTGGAGACGGCGCTGGCGGCCTCGCCCAAGCCGCAGGAGTTGAAGAATGAGATCCAGGGGCTGCGGATGGACAGCTCCGGCCGCGGCGTCGGCACGGGGCAGGTCTGAGCGCGGCGCCCGCAGCGCAGCAGCGGCACATGTGAGGCAGCCGCCTCACAGGAACCGGTGCATGACGTAGGCGTCCACCGGGCCGCGCTCGGGGTGGCGGAACGCCCGCGGCAGCGTGCCGACGATCTCGAACCCGAGCTTCCGGTAGACGTGGATCGCCCGCTCGTTGGTGCTCACCACGAGGTTGAACTGCATGGCCTCGAAGCCGAGCTGACGGGCCGTCGCGAGCGAATGCTCCACCATGGCCGTGCCGACGCCCTGGCCGCGATGCTCCCGCCGGACGATGTAGCCGGCGTTGGCCACGTGGGAGCCGGGCCCGCCCGCGTTGGCCCGCACCAGGTAAGTGCCGACCACCTCGTCCCCGAGGCAGGCCACCCAGACGCTGTGGCCCGGCGACATCCACCCGCTCAGCGCCGGCTCCCGCTCCATGTCCGGTTCGAAGGGGAACGAGTCGCCCTCCTGCGCCACCTGGCGGAGCATCTCCCATGTGGCGTCGGCGTCGGCCCCGCTCGCCCTGCGGATCGTTACCATTCCGCGCTCCTTCACTGCCCGACGGATCCGCCTTCCCTCACGGCGTGGCCTTCGAGCCACCTTCGGTCCGCCAGCACGACGGAGGTCTCCACCTGTCGCTCGGGGATGGACCAGTACTTCCGCAGCAATCGCCGGGTCAACTCCGGCGGCAGGCGCTGGAAGCCGTGCCCCTCGTAGAAACGCACCGCCCACTCCGCCGCCCTCCACGTGCCGACCAGCATCGGCCGCTCCGTGAGGCGCAGAAGGTGGCGCAGCAGCCGGCTGCCGATGCCGCGCCGCTGTCGGTCCGGCCGGACGTAGGCATGCCGGACCAGCGTCATGTCGCCGACGTTCTGCATGCCCATCACGCCGAGCAGTTCGCCCTTCTCCTGGCAGCCCCAGAACTCAACGCCCGCCTTGATCTCGCGGCGCAACTCCTGCCGGGGCATGTAGGGCTCCTTCCAGCGGTCGGCCGGGATGACGCCCTCGTAGGCCCGCGCCGCTTGGTTGATGAGCGCCCAGACGGCGTCGAAGTCCTTCGCATCGCATCGGCGTATCATGGCGTCGCCGCCGGGTAGGGGCGAGCCGGCCAGGGGCCGCCCATGCTCAGCCCCCGCCCTCGGCCGTCTCGATGAGGTAAAGGTCGGCGAACGGCCTGGCGAACAGGTGGTAGACGGCGCCGCAGAGCGACTTGCGGTTCACCCGCAGCGCCGCGTCCTCGACATTCACGAACACCTCTTCGAAGAAGTCGTGGACCAGCCGGGCGAACACCGAGCAGTATCGCTGGGCCGCCGCCACGTAGTCGCCATCGCGGAACATGGCGGCTATCTCGCTGCCGCTGGCCCTGAGCGCGGCGGCCAGCTCCTTCTCCAGCGGCTCCCGGAGCAGCTCTTTGCGGACGGGCTCCACGCGTTCAACGTCGCGCTGGATGCGGTAGGTGCGGTCCACCAACTCCACCAGCGCCGGCCACCATGCCTGCTCGGCGCACTCGCCCAGCGCTCCGAGGCGGGCCCAGAAGTCGCGCACGTCGTCGCACCCGACCGCCAGCACCGCGCGCACGAAGTCATGCCGGAACCCCCGCTCGATGGCGGCGTGGTAGAGGCGGTCGCGGAAGAACTCGCGGATGCCGGCGGCGGCCTGGTCGCTGCACTCGATGCCGCGCGCTCTGGCCACCTCGCGCGCCGCCTCCAGCAGCTCGCTCAGCCGGAGCGCAAGGCCCCTTCCCTCGATGATCAGCAGGACGCCGAGGGCATTGCGCCGCAGCGCGTAGGGGTCCTGGGAGCCGCTCGGGAGCAGGCCGAGGGAGAAACAGCCGACGATCACGTCCAGCTTGTCCGCCAGGGCCAGCACGCTGCCTTCGAGTGTGGCCGGCAGCGCGTCCTCGGCGCCGGCGGGCAGGTAGTGCTCGGCGATGGCGGCGGCGACGGGCTCCGGTTCGCCGGCGGCCCGCGCCAGCTCGCGGCCCACCACGCCTTGCAGGCTCGGGAACTCGCCCACCAGGCCCGTCAGCAGATCGGCCTTGCACAGCCGCGCGGCGCGCCGCACGCGGCGCACGTCCAGCCCCTGGCCGAGCGCCTTCGCGATGCGGGCCGACAGCTCCTCCAGGCGGTCGGTGCGCTCCAGGTTGTCGCCGAGCCCGCCCAGGAAGACGACGGCAGCTTGCCCTCGGCGTCGTAGACCGGGAAGTAGGCCTGGTGCTCCTTCATGGCGGCCACGAGCACGGGGGCGGGGACCTCCAGGAAGTGCTCGTCGAAGGAGCCTTCCACGGCGTGCGGATGCTCCACCATGTTGGCGACCTGCTCCAGCAGCGCCTCGTCGGCTAGCTCGGAGCCGTGCGGGGCGAGCAGCTCGTTGACCTGGCGGCGAATGAGTTCGCGGCGCTCCTGGATGTCGGCGATGACGAATCGCGAGCGAAGGGCTTCGAGATAGCTGTCGAAGGAGGCGTCCTCGAGGTCCAGCTCCTCGGGCGCCAGGAAGCGGTGGCCGCGCGTTGTCCTGCCCGCTGCGATGCCGGCGATGGTGAGCGGCAGCACCTCGGCGTCGAGCAGCGCCGCGAGCCGACGGATCGGCCGGGCGAACAGGCAGCCCTCCGGCTCCCAGCGCATGGACTTGGGCCAGCCGACGGCCGCCGTGGCCTGGCGAAGCAGCTCCGGCAGGAGGTCCGCGGCCGGCCGCCCCGCCTCCTGCCTGACGGCCACCACGTAGGGGCCCTTCTGCGTCTGTTCGACCTGGAGGGACTCCACGGGCACGCCCTTGCTGCGGGCGAAGCCTTCGGCGGCGGGGGTCGGGTTGCCGTCCTGGTCGAAGGCGACGGTGGCCGGCGGCCCGACGCTCCTTACCTCCACCGGCGGCTGGACCTCGGGAATGCCCTCGACGGCGAGCGCCAGGCGGCGCGGTGTGCCGGCGGTGCGCACGCGCTCGGGCGGGAGGCGACAGCCCGAGAGGCGCCGCTCGACCTCGGCGGCGAGCTGCTCCAGCGCCGGCTCCAGATAGCCGGCCGGCAGCTCCTCGGTGCCTATCTCGTAAAGGAGGTCCGACATGCTCGCTCCCGGGCGGCAGGCAGGCTGGCGCCTCACATGGGCATGCCGATAATGGTCCCTTCGTAGACCATCCGGCCGTCCACGAAGCCCTGGCAGCGGCAGACCACGCGGCGCGGGCGGATGTCCTCGGCCTTGGCCACCAGCACCAGCCGGTCGCCCGGCACGACGGCGCTGCGGAACTTCACGTCCTCCATGCCGCCGAAACCCAGGAACTTCTCTGCCCCGAACATCTTGCCGTAGAGGTAGCTGGAGAGCTGGGCGGCCGCCTCGCACATCAGCACGCCCGGCAGCAGGGGGCGGCCCGGGATGTGGCCGCGCACCCAGAACTCGTCCCCGCCCACGTCTTTGAACCCGACGGCTATGCCCTCCTCGGTGTCCAGGTGCAGGATGCCGTCCAGCTGCTCCATCTCGTAGCGCTGCCGGTTGCAGCGGCGCACCTCCTCCGGCCCGGCCACGACGCGCCCGGTGTCCATCGCGTCCAGGTCCATCAGCGGCTTGGGGGGCATGTCGGTCTCCCGGGGGCCGGTGTGCGGCGCCGGCTGCTCACTCTTCCAGCACGGGGTCGGGCGTCCACGTCTTCAGCAGCAGCCCGTCGTCGGTCCACTTGACCGTTGCCATGAGGTCCGTCTCGTACTTGCGCAGCACGTCCCAGGACGGCAGCTCGGGCGGCAGCACGTCCTCGGCGTCGGGAGGCTCCATGCCCGGCGGGGGCTCGAGCCCCTCCAGCATCTCGTGCGCCTCGCTGCGGTACTGCTCCATGCGGGCGATCATCCAGCGGCCCAGGGACCGTCCGTTCACCAGCAGCATACCGTCCGGGTCGTCCATGGTCTGGCCGACGAGCCGCTGGAAGCCCTGGCTCCTGCGCAGGGGGCTCGTCTCGCGCCGGTCATCCCGGATGACGGCCTTGGCCACCTCCACGCTGCTGGCGTAGACCATCTTGTCCTGCATCACGGCCAGGCACGGCTGTGGGACGGCCGTCGGCTCGCCCTCCCAGGCCGTCTGGGGGGCGAACTGGTACACCGTGACGCCCATGAAATCAACCGTCTGCACCGCCACGAAAGGCGGCAGGCTGGCCAGCATCTGCCGGAGGGCCGTGGCGAATGCCTCGGACCTCTGCAGGTCAGCCACCAGCGCCATGGGCAGCTCGGCGGGCGTCTCCTCCCCCAGGCCGATGGCCGGCGCGTAGACGAACCAGCGGTCGCCGAACGCCCCGATCACGTCCTTCTCCAGGTCCACCTCCATGAGCTGGAACTGCTGCTCCATCAGGGCGAGCTGCTCGGGCGCCTGCCGCCGGATGATGGCCTTCAGCTCCTGCCAGAACACGGGGAGGCTGAACCGCAGCCCGCAGAAGAGCGCGGCGTCCTCGTCCACGTAGGGCAGGGGCAGCACGTCGGCGCCGCCGGGCTCGAAAGAGCGCATGATGCCCGTGCGCGGCGAAGGGGCCAGCATCAGCCCCTGTGCGGCCAGGCCGTCCTCGCGCAGGGACACGCCCAGCCCCAGTGCCTCGGCGCCACCCGAGCTGAGGGCGCCTTCCAG
>LJUE01000175.1 GCA_001303885.1 Planctomycetes bacterium SM23_32
GCCCTCGGGCGCCTCCTCGCCCGCCGGCGCCATGACGGCCGCCTCGGTCCGCTCGTTCAGAAGCGGGTCGCCGAACGGCCGCATCCCGAGGCCCCCTTCGTCGGCCGTCGCGAGCGTCCCGAAGACGACGGCCGCCATGATCCCCAGCGCCAGCAGCACCAGCCCGACCGGAAGCGTCGCACGGCTCGTCATGGCGGTGTCGTCGCGACGCGTGATGACCACACGCACCAGAACCACCAGCACCAGGATCTCGACCACCACCTGCGTCACCGCCAGGTCGGGCGCCCCGAGCAGCAGAAACACCAGGCTCGTGCCGAACCCCACGGCGCCGACACAGATGACGCTCGAGAGAAGATCGCGGGTCTCCACCGCAATCAACGAGCCCACCAGCATGAAACCCAGAAGCACAAGAAGCAGAAGCAGGATCGGGTCCATCAAGCGACCCCTTCGCGCTAAGACTGTCGCAATGTCAGTTGCACCTATGGCAAGACCAGGATGCCCCGCTGCTCCCGCAGCGGGCTCGTTCCGCTGCTCCCGCAGCGGGCTCGTTCCGCTGCTCCCGCAGCGGGCTCGTTCCGCTGCTCCCGCGGCGGGCTCGTTCCGCTGCTCCCGCGGCGGGCTCGTTCCGCCGCTCGCGCGGCGGGCTCGGGTAAGGCCTCAACGCAAAGCCAGAACGACCACGAGCACCACCAGCCCAATGATCGCCCAACTCGCGTACACCCCGGCCAGCCCCGTGTGCCAGCCGCGCAGCCGCTGGACCAACACGTTGCCGTACAGGCCGGCCAGCCGATAGACGTCGAACGCACCGGCCGAGGCGTCGCCGAACGCCCAACTCAGGGCGGGAAGACGCCGAATCGTCTCGTAGAACCCGGTCCCCGAGACGTGCCAGATCGCGTCCGACGACGTGTCCTCGCCGCCCACGAAGTTCGGAACCACACGGACGCGCATCGCCCGCGCGTACAGGTACAGCAGGAAGCCGAGCGCGACGCCCACCACGATCAGCGTTGACGCCGTGGACGGCGCCCAGAGGCCCGTCGCTTTGGCGCCGCCGAGTTCCAACGCCCACGGCGTTGCCGTGATGCCCACCCGCTGGAAGCCGACCGCGCCCGCCGCCGGCAGGATCAGCCGATCCACCGCCAGGCCGCCCCAGACGCCCAGGAAGACGCACGCCAGGGCCAGCACCGCCATGGCGATCGCCATCGTCGGGCTCTCACGCCCCTCGTCGCCGGCCGGCACCGCCGAGCCCTTCGTGCCCAGAAAGACCGAGTGCAGCACCTTGATGAAACTCGCGAGCGTCAGGGCCGACCCGAAGACGGCGGTCACCAGGCACACCGTCGCCAGCCCCGACCCGGCGCCCAGCGCCCCGTGATAGACGAGCCACTTGGAGACGAAGCCATTCATCGGCGGCACGCCCGAAATCGACAGCGCCGCGATGATGCAGCAGACAAACGTGACGGGCAGCATCCGGGCCAGACCGCCCAGCCGGTCCAGGTCCGTCGTGCCGGCAACCCGCTCCGCCGACCCGGCCACCAGGAACAGACAGCACTTGTAAACCGCATTATTGAGCATGTGCAGCAGGCCGCCGCAGAACGCGATCGTCGCAACGCCCTGCTGGACGGCCGTCAGTCCGCCGGCCGCCCGGCCGGCCGCCAGGATCGACGCCGCCAGCGCCATCCCGAGCACCATGTACCCCACCTGGCTGACGGCGTGGAACGCCAGCAGCCGCTTCAGGTTGTGCTGGACCATCGCCATCATCACGGCGAACAGGATCGTGCCGGCGCCGATGACCATCAGCACGCCCGCCAGGTACGCGTTGACGGCAAAGACCTCGAAGGTGATCCGGGCCAGCAGGTAGATGCCGAGGAGTTTGTCGAGCGCCGCCGGCAGCAATGCAAAGACCGTGGTGGGCGCATGCTCGCTGGCCGCCGGAATCCACGTGTGAAGCGGCATCGCCCCCGCCTTGGCCAGCGCCGCCGCCGCCATCAGCAGGTACGCCACGACCGTCAGCGCCCGGTCCGTGCCCGCCGGCCCCGGTGCGCCTTCGCCCCCCACAAGGAGCAGCGCGTTCCCGCCGCCCTGGGCCTGGAACAGGAGCATCACGCCCAGCAGCAGACACAGGTCGGCAAAGCCGAGGATCGCGAACGTCTTCATCGCGCCGGCCCGGCTCTGGGGCTGCCCCAGGCCGATCAAGAGGTACAGAAGGACCGTCGCCACCTCCCACGCGAGGATCAGGATCAGGAACGTGTTGGCCAGCGCCGCCGCCGTCACGGCCGACACCGTCCACAGCACCCACGCGTAGTAGACCGGAGCGCGGTCGTGCCCGGCCATCGCGCGGTAACTGTACAAGGTGACCATCAGCGCGATGCCCGACGCCGCCAGCACGATGAGGGTCGAAAGACCGTCGGCCCGGAACCGCAGGGCCAGCGTCAGCGGCCCCAGGTCGATCGGGCCTCCGGGCGGCGAGGGCGGCGGGGGAGACTGGAACATCCCGATCGCCTGCCACAGCGTCCACGCCACGGCCACGATAGCCACAACGGACGCCACGCGGCCAAGACCCGCGGGGCTCTTGCGGCCGCCCAGAATCCAGGCGGCGTAGATCAAGACCCCGGCAACCAGCGGCACTGAGATGAGCCAGATGTAGTCCATGCCCGGCCCCTAAGCCTCCTTGCGCAGGCGGCGCGTCCGCTCCTGGCTGATGCGCACCATGTCGTTGAACGTACCAAGCGGCTTGCCCGTCTCGGCATCGACCAGGCGGGCCATCCGTTCGGTACACGAGTAACACGGATCGACCGACGCCAGGATGATCGTGACGTCGGCGATGTGCTGGCCGATACACGACGCCTTGAACGACGGGATGTTGACGAAACTGGGGGCGCGGATCTTGTGCCGCACCGGCCCGGCGCCGCCGTCGCTTCGGACGTAGTGGAACGTTTCGCCTCGCGGCGCCTCGTAGCGGCTGCACCCCTCGCCCGGCGGGACGTGGTCCACGTCCACCGCAATCGGGCCGTCGGGAATCTGGTCCACGCACTGCTCGATGATCTTGATCGCCTCGAAACACTCCAGGCACCGTACCACCGCCTTGGCGAACACGTCGCCTTGCGGCTGCGTGATGACCTCCCACTCCACCTGGTCGTAGGCGCCGTGGGGATCATCGCGGCGGACGTCGATCGGCACACCGCTGCCGCGCGCCGTCGGCCCCGTGGCGCCCCACCGCAGCGCATCCGCATAGGAGAGGACGCCCACGTTCTTCAGCCGCGCGTGCAGCACCGGATCGTCGATGACGGCCTTCGTAATCAACTCCAGGGGCGCCTTCAGCGAATCGACGGCCTTGCGGATCTCGCCGTACAGGTCGGGCGAGATATCGCGGCGGATGCCGCCGATCCGGTTGTTGGCGTAATGGATGCGGCTGCCGGTGGTCAGTTCCAAAATGTCCATGACCGGCTCGCGGTACTTCCAAGCCCACATCCAGACGGTGTTGTAGCCGAGGAAGTGACCGGCCAGGCCGATCCAGAGCATGTGGCTGTGCAGGCGTTCGAGTTCGGCCACGATGGTCCGAAGGTACTCGGCCCGCGGCGGGGCCTGGATGCCGCAGATATCCTCGACCGCCCGGACGTACGCCCACGGGTGGCTGGCCGAGCAGATGCCGCACACCCGTTCCACGAGGAACGGCACCTGGTCCCACGTCAGGCGCGACGAGAGTTCCTCGATGCCGCGGTGGTTGTACGACGTCCGCATGTCCATATCGACGACCGTCTCGCCCTCGCAGTACAGTTGGAAGAACTCCATCTCCTCCTGAAGCGGGTGGAACGGGCCGACGTTGATGAGCGAGCGGCCGGGGCCGGGCGTCTTGGGCGTCGAGGGCGACGGCGTGACCGTCTTCGCGGGGTCGGCTGCGCCGGCCCAGTCGTCGGTCTCCCGCTTGCCCGTGCCGTCGACCTTGGGCACGTGGAACCCGCGGCGGAGCGGATACGCGCCCTCCGGCCAATCGTCGGCCAGGATCAGCCGCCGCATGTCCGGATGGCCGCGGAATTCGGCCCCCAGCAGGTCGTGCATCTCGCGCTCAATCCAGTTGCAGGCGGGCAGGTCCTGGCCGACCGAATCGATCTCCATCGACGGACGGGCCGCCAGCGCCTTGACGGTCACCACGTAGTTCTCCGCGTCGAGGCACCAGTGGTACAGAATGTCGATGCCGTCGCGGACATCGATCCCCGTGACCGTCGCGAGACGGCCTTTCTGCCCCTCGAACATGATGCGCGACGCCTCGCGGATGCGGGCCGGGTCCACCCGCACCCAGCCGCGGCGCGGGTTCTGCTCCGTCACCTCCAGCACCATGCCGCCCAGCGCCGTCACGACGCGCGACAGCACGTTGCTCTCGACTTGCGCCTGCGTTGCATCTCTCAACTCGGACATCGCACCTGCCCCTGCCAAGGACTGTTGGCATTCCTGGCCCGGGTACGGCGCCCCCGGGCGGTTGCTCCCCCACCTACAGCGTGCCGAGGGCCGCAGCCGCCCCCGCGATCATCGCCTCCGGCTTCGGCGGACAGCCCGGCACGTACGCAATGATGGCGTTCGGGTCGATCTCCCGGATGACCTCGTCCACCGGCCGGCTGAAGTGATACCCATGACGGAAGATGCCGCCCGTGCACGCACAGGACCCGATGCAGAAGACGACGCACGGCTTCGCCGTCTGCTCGTAAACGTCCTTCAGACGCGGCGCCGCCTGACGCGTGCAGCATCCGGTCACCAGCAGCGCGTCGGCGTGCCGCGGGCTGCCCACCAGGACGATGCCCAGGCGCTCGACGTCGTAGCGCGGCGTCAGGAGTTCAAGAACCTCAATGTCGCAGTTGTTGCACGCGCCGACATTGACGTGGTACACCCACGGCGACCGTTTCAGTCCCCAGATTCCGACGCCCATGCCCTTCCCCTTCTGCCGCCTCCGTGTCTGCCTGCCGCCTGCGTGTCTGCCCGCCGCCTGCGTGTCTGCCCGCCGCCTCCCGTCTGCTCTTCTGCTACTCGGCCGGCATCCGAAATCTGAAATCTCAGATCTGAAATCTCAAATCCGAAATCTGAAATCTCAAATCTGAAATCTCAAATCTCAAATCTGACATCTCAAATCTGAAATCTCAGATCTGAAATCTCAAATCTCAGACCTCACAGCCCAAACCACGCCAGCACCAGCGCCGCTGCCGCCAGCGGCGCCATGCCGAACCAGAAGAACCGGACCACGTGGTCGATCCGCACCCGCGGGTTCGTGTTCCGAATCAGCACCACCAGGACCAGAAAGATCACGTACTTTCCGGCAAACGCCAGCCACGCCCACACAGACGCCGGATTCGCCAATCCGCCCATGAACAGCGTCACCAGAAAGATCGGCGAGACCGCCAGCAGCAGAAACCGCGTCAGTTTGATCATGGCCAGCGGCGGCCCGGAGTATTCCAGGTGCGCCCCGCCCATCAGTTCCGTCTCCGCCTCCGGAAGGTCGAACGGCACGAGCGTCAACTTGCCCTGGACGCACAGAATCCCCACGATCATCGCGATCACGCCGCTCAGGCTGAACAGCGT
>LJUE01000176.1 GCA_001303885.1 Planctomycetes bacterium SM23_32
CCCAGGTCGCCTCCGACTTCACGGTAGGCGTGCAATACTACCTGGAGCGGATGGAGGACTACGGCGCCTATAGGCGCAATCTGCCGGCCGGCCTGCCCCGCGCCGAGGAGAACCGGCACCTGCTGGCCCTGCGCCTGACCAAGCTGCTGCTGAACCAGGACCTGCGGCTCGACCTGTTCACCTTCTTCGGCCTGTCCGACGACGAGGTCTACCTGCGTCCCACCTTCAGCTACGACATCACCGACCGATGGCGGCTCGACGGCGGAGCGAACATCTTCGTCGGCGACCGGGCGAGCAGCCAGTTCGCCCAGCTCGAGCGTAACAGCAACGTCTACCTCGGCCTGCGCTACAGCTTCTGAGCCGCACCTCCTGCTCCTGCGCCGTCCTTCGGTCTTCGAGGGGCTCGGAGCTTCGGAGGGCAGGCGTCCTCGCCTTCGGCGCGGCGGTCCAGAGCCCAGCGTCCCGCGCCGCGGGTCCAGGGCGCCCCGAGCTCGCCCCGCCGATGACTGTGTCCGGGCGAGGCGGTCCCCGTTTTCGGGCCTGAGGCGCGGCCGCGCCGGGCGGGTTGACTGAAAACGGAGCGTCGCTTATACTCGTGGGCACAGTTAGGGGGCATCTGCGGCCTCTTCATCTGGCCGGGCCCCCTGCTTCGCACGCGTGGGGCGACAGGGCAGATTGGACCGGGGTCCTCCGGTCTACCTTTTGTTGAGGGCATGGGATGACGGCGAGGCGGGGCGTTTCGGTGTCGGCTCTGTTGATCGTGGGCACGCTGCTGTTCTACGGCAGCGGCTGCACATACCTGGCCGACCGGGGCAGGGACCTGACCGACATCATCGAGGCGGGCATCACGGTAACGCCCCGGCTCACGCCCACGGTCGCGGTGCGCTGGAACGCGTTCGACGTGCTCTCCTTCGGCTACTCGAAGTCCGACCTCATGCTGCTGGGCTGGACGGACCGCCAGGCAGGGGCCTTGAGGCTGCGTGACGACTTCTGGGGCCTGCTCGCCTGGGGCGAGGAACGCATCTGGATCGGGCGGGACGACGCCGAGGCGCCGTTCACCGAGGGCCGCGTGCTCCCCGCCACGGCCCTGCCGTTCGAGGGGCGGGAGCCCTATTCGGTCGGCTTCATCGGGGCGTTCTTCGGCGAGAAGCGGCCGCCCCTGAGGACCTTCGGCGAGTGCCCGAAGCTCTTCCACCTGGGCTGGATCGGCATCTACGCCAACTGCAGCGTGATTGACCTGCCCGACTTCATCCTCGGGTGGAGCACGCTGGACATCGGCAGCGACGACGCCGGCGGCGGCTGATGCGAGGGGCCGGCATCCCGTCGCCCACGTCTGGGAGCGCAGGAAGTGGCGTCAGTCAACTACGGCGTCTGTGACGGCTGCCGCGCGCGCGTGCCCACCGAGCACGTGATCCGCCGCGGCAAGGTCTATCTGCGCAAGAACTGCCCCGACTGCGGCCCCAACGAGGCGTTGATCAGCGCCGATGCGGCCGCGTGGCAGCGCAAGCGCGAGCTTTGCCACTTCGACCCCGACGCGCCGCTGTTCTGCACGCTTCGCTGCGAGACCTGCCGCCACAACCACAAGCCGCGGATGGTCTTCATGGATGTGACCAACCGCTGCAACATGAACTGCCCCATCTGCATCGCCAACATCCCGGGGATGGGCTTCGAGTTCCACCCGCCGCTCTCCTACTTCGAGAAAGTGCTCAGCGGGCTGGCCCGGCTCAACCCCAAGCCGGTGGTGCAGTTGTTCGGCGGCGAGCCGACGATGCGCAAGGACTTGTTCGAGATCATCGAGCTGGGGCGCTCGAAGGGGCTGGACCTGCGGATCGTCACCAACGGCCTGCGCCTGGCCGACGAGGACTACTGCCGCCGCATCTGCGACAGCAAGGTGCACGTGCTGATCGCCTTTGACGGGCGGGACCCCGGCATCTACGAGCGGCTGCGCAAGAACCCCGGCGCCTACGAGAAGAAGGTGAAAGCCCTGGAGAACCTGCGCAAGTTCAGCCGCCACCGCAACACCATCATGTGCTGCGTCGCCCGCAAGATCAACGACCGCCACATGCGGGACCTGATAGACTTCTGCCACGAGAGCCGCGATTTCATCAAGTGCCTGCACCTGATCCCGCTGACCGAGACGTGGGAGGAGGGCGAGTTCGAGGCCGAGATCTCCACCACCACCGAGGACGTCGAGCAGATCATTGACGAGGCGTTCCCGGAGGGGCGGGTGGAGTTCCTGCCCATGGGGCCGTCGGCGGCGCTGCGCCTGCCGCTGCTGTTCTTCGGGGCGGTGCCGCTGAAGTTCGGCGGCGTCCACCCCAACTGCGAGACGGCCACGTACCTGATCAGCGACGGCAATCAGTTCTGGCCGCTCAGCCGCTACCTGAAGCGGCCGCTGGACGAGATAGCCGAGGAGGTCGTGAGCCTCTCGGAGAGGCTCGAACCCGAGCTGAGCCGGCTCGACCCGCAGAAGTGGCTCGACCGCAAGCGCGGGCAGGTCAAGGTGCTGCGCGCCTTCCTGCCGCTGCTGTTCAGGTCGCTGAACTTCCGCCAGCTCTTCGGCAAGGACCCCTGGTGGGCAGGGCTCTGCGTGGTGGGCGGCCTGCTGATCGGCCGCAAGCTCAAGCAGCAGGTCCGCAAGCACAGCACCGTTCGGGACGCGATGCTGATGGTCGTCCTGCCGTTCGAAGAAGCCCATTCGGTGGAGGCCGCCCGCTTGCAGGAATGCCCCTCGGCGTTCGTCTACGAGGAGCCCGAAACTGGCGAGGTCAAGACTATGCCCGTCTGCGTCTGGGGCCTCTACAAGAACGAGATCCAGCGCAAGATCGCCGAGAAGTACGCGGCCAGTTCCGTGGCCAAGTGAGCCCGCCCCCCCGGGGCCGACGAGGGAGCCGATGGCGAACCAGGAACGTCCCGCCGACATCTGCCAGAGGTGTGCCGAGAGGGCCGCCGGGGTCACCGTCCGCAACGTGCGCGACTTCGTGGCCGGCCTCGACCGCCGCGCTCCCCTGATTGACGGCGGCGAGCGCACCTACGTCAACCTCGACAACGCGGCCACCACGCCGCCCTTCACGCCCGCCCTGGACTGCCTGGCCGACTTCTTCCACTGGTACTCCAGCGTCCACCGGGGCAGCGGCTTCAAGTCGCTGCTCTCCACGCACGTCTACGAGCGCTGTCGCGAGGTGGTCGGCGAGTTCGTCGGCGCCGACCCCGACCACCACACCGTCATCTTCGTCCAGAACGCCACGCACGCGCTCAACAAGCTGGCCATGCGCGTCTGCGGCGAGGGCGGCCACGTCGTCGTCTCCACCGTCATGGAGCACCACTCGAACATGCTCCCCTGGCGCAAGGCAGGCTGCACGGTGGACTACGCCGCCGTCCGCCCGGGGGACGGCTCCCTGGACATGGACGACCTGGAGCGCAGGGTGCGGCGCCACGCAGGGGGGCTCTGCCTGGTCACCGTCACGGGCGCCTCCAACGTGACCGGCATCATGCCACCCATACGCCGCATCGCCCGCCTGGCCCACCGCTACGGCGCTATGATGGCGGTGGACGCCACGCAGCTCGTGCCGCACCGGCCCTTCCGCATGGGCGAGCCGGACGACCCGGAACGGGTGGACTTCGCTGCCTTCAGCGGGCACAAGATGTACGCCCCGTTCGGGTCGGGCGCACTCGTCGGGCCGCGCCGCTGCTTCGAAGGCGGCACGCCCGACATGGTCGGCGGCGGCACCATCGAGGCCGTCACCATGGACGAGGTGATCTGGACGCGCCCGCCCGAGAGCGACGAGGCCGGCACGCCCAACGTGCCCGGCGCGCTGGCCCTCGGCGCCGCCATCCACACGCTGCGGGCTATCGGCATGGAGGAGCTCGCCGCCCACGAGCGCGCGCTCACCCGCCGGCTGCTCGCCGGGCTGACGCGCATGCCGGGCGTGCGGCTCTTCGGCCCTGCCGACCCGGACCTGGCCGAGGACCGGCTCGGCGTGGTGGCCCTGGAGGCGGAGGGGCTCGGCCACGCGAAGCTGGCCGCCGCGCTCGGCTACGAGTGGGGCATCGGCGTGCGCAACGGCTGCTTCTGCGCCCAGCCCTACGTGCGCGAGCTGCTCGGCATATCGCGGGACGAGATGTCGCGCATCCTCCACAAGCTCGCCGCCGGCGACCACGCCACCGTGCCGGGACTGCTGCGCATCAGCCTGGGCTGCTACAACACGGCGAACGAGGTGGACTACGTCCTGGAAGCGCTCGGCGCGCTCGTGGCGGACGGGCCGCGGGCCGACTACGTGCTGGACGACCGCTACCGGGACTACGTGCCCCGGCCGGCGCCGTTCGACCTGGCCCGCTGGGCGCCGCTCTGAGGCCCTTGTCGGTTACCCCTTGTCAGGTGTCAGTTGCCGCTCCGTCGCCGCTTGCTCTTGGCTCGTTCTGCCCCCGCCAGCCCGAACCGAGGGCCTGCCCCTGCCTCGCCCTCCTTGCGTCTGTGTCCGCACGCGAGTACAACACGGGCGCTCGCGAACGGAGGAAGCGCTATGGACAACGCGGAGGTCGAGGGCGGCCCACACGGGGTGACCCTCGGTGCTGAGCAAGGAGTGACGACTTGGTATCGGTACCGCTCCGTTGCTGACGCGACCCGTCTCGGCCGGGCTGAGGACACATTGACGCGAGATCGCGTTTGGCTCACCAAGGCAGCAGACCTGAACGACCCATTCGAATGCCGGTTCAAGATCTCGTTCGAGGGCTCAACCCACGAGAAAGTCACGAGCTATGCGGCTATGCTTGAGCGCCAAGGCCGGAGGGAGAAGGAAGGCACGTTCGGCTTGGATATCTGTCGGATTGCATGACAGGCGAGTCGGTTCCCGGCGGGAACCTCGGCGCGGAGGCGGGAAGGACAATGGCGCCTAGGCGCGCGGCTTGGCAGCGGTCCCCAGAGCCGTCATTCCTGCTTTGCTCGTCCCGTTGTGGTGGTGGTGTCGTTGTGGTTAGATACGCTCGTCCTGTAGCGGAGGGCGCACCATGGCCGAAGGCAGATGCCTGGTGGTCTACTACTCGCGCACCGGCACCACGAAGCAGCTCGCCGAGCGCATCGCCGAGATGCTGGGGGCCGACGTCGAGGAGGTCGTGGACACCAAGAAGCGGAGCGGCGTGCTTGGCTTCGTCGTCGGCGGCAAGGACGCCAGGCTCAAGAGGCTGACTGCGATCGAGAAGGTGCAGAAGGACCCGGCCGACTACGAGCTGGTGGCCCTGGGCACGCCGGTGTGGGCGTGGACGATGTCGCCGGCGATCCGCACCTACGTCACCGAGCAGAAGGGCCGCCTGCCGGCGGTGGCCTTCTTCCTGACCACGGGCGGCAGCGGCATGGCGAGCACCTTCGAGGCCCTGGCGGAGCTCTGCGGCAAGGCGCCGGTGGCGACGCTCGGCCTGAAGCAGAGGCAGGTGCTCAAGGGCGACCCGTCCGCTCCGATAGCGGCTTTCGTGGAGGCGCTCAAGGGGTAGGCGGGGTCAGCGGCTCACGGTGGGGTCGCCCCAGGCACAGGCGCCGTAGAGCCAGG
>LJUE01000007.1 GCA_001303885.1 Planctomycetes bacterium SM23_32
GGGGTGCCGTTCCACACGGACGCCGTCCAGGCGGTGGGCAAGGTGCCCGTGGACGTGGACGAGCTGGGCGTTGACCTCTTGTCGGCGTCGGCTCACAAGTGCTACGGCCCGAAGGGCGTCGGCATCCTCTACGTGCGCAGCGGCACGCGCATCGAACCCATCCAGCACGGGGGCCATCACGAGAACGGCCGCCGCGCCGGGACCGAGAACGTGCCCGGCATAGTGGGCATGGCCCGGGCGCTGGAGCTGGCTTGTGAGGAGATGGACCAGGAGACGGAACGCTTGCACGGGCTGCGCGACCGGCTCCAGCAGGGCCTCATGGAGAGCGTCGAGAGCAACGTGCTGAACGGCCATCCCGCCAGGCGGCTGCCCCACCTGCTGAACATGAGCTTCGAGAACGTCGAGGGCGAGAGCGTGCTGCTGAGCCTGGACGCCGTGGGCATCGCCGCTTCGACCGGCTCGGCGTGCACCAGCGGCACGCTGGAACCCTCGCACGTGCTGACGGCCATGGGCATTCCGGCCGAGATCGCGCACGGGAGCCTGCGCTTCTCGCTCGGCCGCATCAACACGGCCGAGGACATCGAATACGTGCTCGAGAAGCTCCCGCCCATCATAGAGCGGCTGCGCGAGATGTCGCCTTTCTCTCGCGCGGCCGACGCCTGAACATGACCACGAACGTCCAGAAGCGCATCGCCGAACTCAAAGAGCGCCTCGGCGCCGTGATCCTGGCCCACAACTACCAGATCGAGTCGGTCCAGGACCTGGCGGACTACGTGGGCGACTCGCTGGGCCTGAGCCGGCGGGCCGCCGAGACGGACGCGGACGTCATCGTCTTCCGCGGCGTCCATTTCATGGCGGAGACGGCCGCCATCTGCCCCAACATGAAGCTCATCACGCCCGAGAAGGTGCTCTGGTCGCTCCAGGAGAAGCGGCACGAGGTGACAGTGCCCGAGGAGACGGGGCAGCGCGCCAGGGCGGCGCTGGAGCGCATGCTCCAGGTCGGTCGCGGCACGGTGGCCGCCGCGGCAGCATCCCCGCAGTCCTCGTGAGCCTGGGAATCGGCATGACCGGAAGCGACGTCAGCACGGTGGTGGCCATGTCCGGCGGCGTGGACTCGTCCGTCGCCGCCGCCCTGCTCAAGGAGCGGGGCCACCACGTGACCGGCCTCGCCATGCGTCTGCCCGCATACGGCGAAGACGCCGCCGACCGGCGCTCGTGCTGTGGAGCGGAGGGCATAGAGGACGCGCGGCGCGTGGCCGCGAAGCTGGGCATCGCCTTCTATGCGCTCGACTTCCGGGAGGAGTTCCTTCGCAGCGTAGTGGACGATTTCTGCCGGGCCTATCGCGAGGGGCTGACGCCGAACCCGTGCGTCCGCTGCAACGAGCGGGTCAAGTTCGGCAGCCTGCTCCAGAAGGCCCGGGCGCTCGGCGCCGACGCGGTCGCCACGGGCCACTACGTGCGCAAGGGACGGGACGCCCGGACGGGCCGCCTGACGCTGAGCACCGGCAAGGGAGCCGACGACCAGTCGTATTTCCTCTACGGCCTCTCGCAGGAGCAGCTCGGCCATGCGCTGTTCCCCCTGGGCAAGCTGTCCAAGGAGGACGTCAGGCGGATGGCAAGGGAGCGCGGGCTGCCGGTCCACGACAAGCCGGGCAGCCAGGACCTGTGCTTTCTTCCGCAGGGGGAGTACCGCGAGTTCCTGAGGGCCCGCTGCCCGGATGCGTTCCGGCCGGGCCCCATCGTGCACGTGTCCGGCGCGGTGCTCGGCGAGCACGGGGGCATCGCGGGGTTCACGGTGGGCCAGCGCCGGGGACTCGGCATAGCGCGGGGCCGGCCGCTCTACGTGGTCGCGCTTCGGCCCGAGGAAGACGCTGTCATCGTCGGCGAGAAGAAACACGTGATGCGTCGGGACGCGCTGGTGAGGGACCTGAACTGGGTCTCAATCCCGGGGCCGCGCGAGTCACTGTCGGCGAACGCGAAGATAAGGTACAATCATCCCGGGGCGCCGGCCACGGTCGAGCCGCTCGGGGATGGACGCGTCCGCGTGCGGTTCGTCGCGCCGCAGGAAGCGCCCTGTCCCGGCCAGGCGGCCGTCTTCTACCGGGGCGACGGGCTGCTGGGCGGCGGCACGATAGAGGACTCAGCCTGACGCGCGAACACCGGATATGACCGAGACCGGACTGGACAAGAAGCTGGGGCGTCTGCGCGAATCGCTCGGGGCAATGGGATCCGTGCTGGTTGCGTTCTCGGGGGGCGTGGACAGCACGTTCCTGGCCGCGGTCGCGCGCGAGGTGCTCGGCAGGAACGGCATGGCCGCTGCCACGGCGCGCTCAGCCACCTATCCCATGCACGAGTTCAACGAGTCGAGGGAGCTGGCCGAAGCCCTGGACATCGAGCAGATCGTCTTCCAGTCCGACGAGCTGGCCGACCGCCGCTTCAGCGCCAATCCGCCGGATCGCTGCTACTACTGCAAGCTGACGCTCTTCACGGAGCTTCGCCGGATGGCCGATGAGCGCGGGCTGGCCTGCGTGGCCGACGGGACCAACGCGGACGACATGCGCGACTATCGCCCGGGGCTGCGGGCGTCCAGGGAGCTGGACGTGCGGCATCCCCTCAGAGACGCCAACTTGAGCAAGGCGGACATCCGCGCCCTGTCGGCCCGGATGGGCCTGCCCACGCACGACAAGCCGGCCGCTGCCTGCCTGGCCTCGCGCTTCCCCTACGGCCATCGCATCACGGCCGAGCAGCTGGACCGGGTCGGCAAGGCGGAGGACCTGATGCGCCGGATGGGCTTCCGGGAGTTCCGCGTGCGCAGCCACGGGCCCATCGCGCGGCTCGAGCTGGGGCTCGGCGAGGACGCCGCCTCCCTGCTGGGGGACGGCAAGAGGCAACAGATGGTCGAGGAACTCAAGCGGCTCGGCTATCACTACGTCGCGCTGGACCTGGAGGGCTACCGCACCGGGAGCATGAACGAGGTGCTCGACGCGAGCGAGACCGCGACCGGCGAAAGGGAAGCGGGAGAATGACATGTACACCGAGAAGGTGATGGAGCATTTCACCAACCCCCGCAACATGGGGGAGGTGGAAGAACCCGACGGCGTGGGCCAGGTGGGCAACCCCACCTGCGGCGACGTGATGAGGATCACCATCAGGGTGAAGGACGGCCGCATCGCCGACTGCCGCTTCAAGACGCTCGGCTGTGCCGCCGCCATCGCCACCAGCAGCATCACCACTGAGATGGCTATCGGCAAGACGCTGGAGGAGGCGATGCAGATAAGCCGACAGCTCGTGGCCGACGAGCTGGGAGGGCTGCCGCCCGCCAAGATGCACTGCTCCAACCTCGCGGCGCGGGGCCTGCACAAGGCCATCGAGGATTACCTGACCCGCACCGGCCAGCCCGTCGCAGCCTCCGCCGAGGCCGACGAGGACGAACACGAACACTGAGCCCGCGCGGCACCCGGCTACCTGAGCCCCTGGGGCACGTAGCCCGGCAGTCCCGCCGCGGGCGCCATCCTCGGCTCCAGGCGGGCGAACTCCGGCAGGCGCTCGCCGATGAGCGGCGTCGCCCAGCGCACGAAGCCGTCCGTCGCGTCCGTCTTGCTCTCCGCGATCCACTCCTCGGGGAAGGTGCGCTCGGCGTTCGCCACCACGTCCAGCGCCACCTCGCCGTACTCCACCGCGTATGGCTCCCCCGGCTTGCGCAGGATGGTGGCCATCACGCCGCTCTTGCCCTCCAGGACCAGGTGCGCCGCGTGGGCGCCGACCCGGTAGGCCTCTTCCAGGTCCACGCTCGAGGCGCGCGCCCGGTCGGTCCTCTGGAGCGTGCCCGGCACGTCCACGCGGGCGATGCCGTGCACGGCGAGCCGGCTCCGTGCCCTGCCCTGCTCGTCGGCCCGGTCCACGCCGTTCAGGTGGTTCATGAGCAGGTGGGCGGCCGTCGTGCGGGAGGCGCTGAACTGCGTGTGGCTGAAGCTATCCCTCAACGGCCCCACGTCGCCCAGGTTAGCCCCTTCGGTGAGGACCACCATGCACCGGCCGCGCTCGCGGAGCACGGCGTTCACGTTCTCGGCGATGAAATCCAGGTTGGCGCGCGGATCGTCCTTGCTGAGCGCCTCGGGCATGATGATGAGCAGGGGCATCTCGCGCTGCGGGTCGCCCAGGCGCGCGGAGGCGGTGATGAAGCCGATCCGCCGCCCCATTGTCTGCATGATGAGCACGGGGTCGCTGGTGTGGCTGGCCTTGTTCTCCTCGTTGGCTCCCAGCACGCCCATCGCCCAATAGCGTGCTACGCTGCCGTAGCCCGGGTTGTGGTCGCAGAGGGCGAAGGTGCCGTCATCCTGCAGCGGGCCCCCCACGTCATTGTCCATGGTCTTGGCGATGCCGATGCCCTGCACGTCCAGTCCGGCGTCGCGGGCCATGTTGGCCACGCGGTTGGCGGTGTCCATCGAGTCGTTGCCGCCGATGTAGAAGAAGCAGCCGACATCGTGGGCCTTGAAGACGTCGAGGACGCGCCCGTAGTCCTGCTCGTAGACGCCCTGCTTGCCGGCCAGCTTGTAGCGGCAGCTCCCGATGGTGCCGGCGGAGGGCGTCTCGGCCATGCGGCGTATCTGCTCGGGATCTTGCGCGCTGATGTCAATCAGCTCGTTGCGCAACACGCCCAGGATGCCCATCCGGGCGCCGTAGACCGCGCCGATCCCGGGCGAGGCCGTCAGCGCGTCCACCACGCCGCGCACTGAGTTGTTGATGACGGCCGTCGGGCCGCCCGACTGCGCCACCACTGCATTCATCGGCATACCGGTGCTCCTCGGTGGGCTGATGCCTGCACGCTGTCCTCCGCGGGGACCTGCCGGGGAAGAGGCCGGCGCACCGCCCTCATTCGGGCCGCATCAGCTTGATGCCCTCGCCGCCGGCCATCACGACGAAGACGTCGCGCTCGGCCTCCTGGAAGACCCACCGCCCGCCCTCGGGTCCCCTGGCCGACACAATCAGCATGCCCGCGCTGCCGTGGGACCAGGTGCCACCGTGCTCGGCAAACGGGTCGAAGTCGCCCGTCACCTCGCCGTGGATCCACAGGCGGATCGTCCCGACCACCTGGCCGCCTTCCTGCCATTCAAACAGGCCGGTGCCGCCCGGCACGCCCAGGTATCGGCCAACCAGCCCGCAGCCCACGACGCCCAGCACCAGTCCCCCAATCGCCAGCACGACCACCGACCTGCTCACGCGAGCCGTCATCTTCCAGCTCCTCCCTCTCATGGTCGCGCCCGCAGGGGAGACGAAGCGCCGCCCCACGGGCATCTCCTTGGCCGACCTCACTCCTCCAGCACGAGAAGCTCCCCCTGCGGGTGCAGTTGCCGGTAGGTGGCAATCCGCTTGTCTTGGAGCTTGCGGTACTCCTCCCGGGCGTCGTAGCCGTCCAGCTCCCAGGGGCCCTGCTCCAGCAGGATGTCTTCGAACTCGGCCACCAGCCGGTCCTCCATCGCACCGCGGTAGCCGCCGTCGAAGAACGCCTCGAACGCCTGCCGCGCGTGCTGCCACGCCTGCTGCTCTCTGCCGGCGGGCGTCGGGTAGAACAGGACGTTGTTGGCCCTTGCCGCCCGCAGGTCGCCGCCGCCGTCGCCTACCATGAGCACCTCGTCGTCGGCGTAGCCGCCCGCTGCCTTAAGCAGCCCGATGTGCTCGGCCTTCTTGCCCATCTCCTTGCCAGTGATCGCCTGAACGAACTCCGCCAGCCCGGTGCGCGTCCACCACTCCGCCAGGTCGCTGTACGGCGTGGCCGAGACGACCAGGATGTCCGCCCTCTGCGACAGCTCTTGGAGCGTCTCGCCCACGCCATCGAACGGCGGCATGCCGAGCGTGACGAACCGGAAGGTCCGGTCCACGGCCTCGCTCCAGCCCAGCAGCCGCGTCACGTTGTAGTCGAGGCCGTTCTGCCGGTGGTACTCGGCCAGGGACGGGATGCCGAACCCCTTGCCGCTCTCCTCGATGAAGTCCACGTAGCCGCTGACCGAAGCGAGCAGGTCGCGCACGTGCTCCTCGGGCAGCGTGCCCCGGGCGCAGGCGTCCTCCAGCAGCGAGCGCAGAGTGTGCTGCACCGCCAGGTAGCGGTCGCACCCGCGCGTCCTGCCCCAGAGGTTGTGATGCTCGGCGTGGACGCGGAAGAACATCTCGACGCCGCGCAGGCCGTTCATGTCCATGTAGTGGGGATGGAACACGATGACCTGCTTGGCCCACATGTTGTCCAGCACGCAGCCGTCGGTGTCTATGCAGACGGCGAAGTCGTGCCGGCGCTGCCATGCGCGCATCTGCTGCTGGGGGTCGTCTTCGATCTGCTCCCGTGTCAGCAGTCCCTGGAAAGCCATCGCAGTGCAGGTCCCTCCCGGTTGGATGCGACAAACACGGGGCGGCTCACCCGATGCGGGGCCGGGCTACGCCGGCTCCAGGTGGAAGCCCTTGCCTTCCCTGTCGACGCGCTCGAAGCCGTGCTCGCCGAACGTGTCGCGCTGCGCCTGGATCATGTTGGCCGGCAGTCGCGCCGTGCGGTAGGTGTCCAGGTAATTGAGCGAGGCCGCGATGGCGTCGCACGGCAGTCCCTGCGAGACCATCGTGCAGACCCAGTAGCGCCAGTTCTTCTGGAACCGCGCGCAGCCGACGGCCTGCTTGAAGTACGGCGCCAACAGCAGGCTCGGCAGCTCCGGGTCGGTCAGATAGGCCTCGCGAATCGGGTCGAGCAGCGCCGAGCGGATGATGCAGCCGCCCTTCCAGATGCGGGCCACCTCCGCCAGGTCCAGCGTGAAGTCATAGAGCCCGTTGTTCTGCTCCGGCTCAGCGCCGCTCGCCTCCCGCAGCATCCAGAAGCCCTGGTCGTAGGCGGCCACCATGGCGCCGTAGAGGGCGTCCGCCGCAGCCCACAGCAGCTGGTCCCTTTCTGCCGCGTCGAATGCGCCCGAGGTGTGCCGCTCCAATCGCTCGGAGGCCGCCACCCGCGCCGCCTTGAAGGAACTCATGATGCGCGCCTGGAGCGCCGCGGCGATGGTCGGCACGGGCACGCCCAGGTCAAAGGCCATCTGCGAGGTCCACTTGCCGGTGCCCTTCTGCCCGGCCCGATCCAGGATCACGTCCAGCACGGGCCGGCCGGTCGCCGCGTCCTTCATGGCGAGCGCCGCCGTGCTGATCTCCATCAGGTAGCCGCCGTGGGAGCCCCCCGTCATCTCCGCGAACACCTCGTGCAGCCCCTCGTAGTCGAGCCCGACCACCTGCTGAAGTCCGTAGTAGACCTCCGAGATGGCCTGCATGATGCCGTATTCGATGCCGTTGTGGACGTTCTTGACGAAGTGGCCGGCCTCGTTGTCGCCGACGTAGGTGCAGCAGGCGCCCTCGGCCCTGGCGGCCGCCGCCTCCAGCATATCGCCCACGACGTCGTAGGCTTCCCGGCTGCCGCCCGGCATGATGCTGGGCCCCTTGAGCGCGCCCTCGGACCCGCCGCTCACGCCCGTGCCGATGAAGAGGATGCCGCGCCGGGCGAATTCCTGGCAGCGACGCTTGGTGGAATGCGGGTGCGAGTTGGCGGCGTCTATGATGACGGTCCCCTCGGGCACGATGTCAACCAGGGCCGGCACGTTGCGGCGGTCATCGTCACCGTACCTGGCCACGGAGCCCTTGAAGAACAGGTCGTCAATCGGCCCCCAGGGCTCGACGACGGGATCGTTGGCCTTGATCATGGCCAGCACGGCGCCGCCGGGGCTCTTCAGGTGCCGGCATGCCTCCGCCAGCGTCTCGGCCGTGCCGACCCGATCGGCGATCTCCTCCTGGGCCACCTCCCGGGCGAACCTCTCGGTGACGGCGACCGTGCGGTTCACGCCGATGACGCGCCGGCCGTTGCGGGCAAAGTTGCGGATGAAGTTCTCCCCCATGACCCCCAGGCCGTAGAGGACGAGGTCGTATTCACCTTTCAGACGCGTGACTGACATGTGAGCATCTCCGGCGAAGCGGCGGTTGGTAGTGGGCCAGGGTCGGCAGCAATCCCCGGCGGCCATTCTGCCAGAGCCCTGCCGGCCAGTCAAGGAACGCCGCTCAGCTTCGTCCTCATCCCCTGCCGGCCTAGGCCCTGACAAGGGCGGATCGTTCCCCTCGTCGGCCTCGCCCGGCGTCCGTGGCGGCTGCCGGCACGCCCACACCGCCCTATCGTCCCGACACCATGTCGCCGTAGGCAGCGAGCAGGTCGTACTTGCGCTCCCAGGAAGTGTACATGATGCCCTGGGCGCCGGGGGTGGCAGTCAGCAGGTCGAGCCATTCCCGGGAGCTGCTCAGGTCGTCGGCATCGTAGTAGCAGGCGCCCATCGTGCGGAAGCCCTGGGCCGAGAAGAACGCGAGCGACTCGGCTTTCCTCTCCTTCCACCAGCACATGATGACAAGGTCCTTCGGCACGTAACGCCACGAGCCGGTGAAGTCCCCGACCACATGGTAGTAGTCGTCGTGCGCGTTGTGGTTCGGGTCGAGCATGTCCGACCACGTGAGCACCTCGATATCGGGGTCGATCGCCTTGAAGATGGCCCGCTGCCGGGTGAAGCAATCGCCCAGGATCTCGGCCATCGTCATGCCCCGCTGCTTGCACAACAGGCATCCGCCGCCGTTGCGTATCTCGTCCATGGAGAGCAGGAACCGCTTGTAGGGCAACACCTCGTGGAGGCGCCGGGCCTGGGACTCCCAGTAATCGTAGAGGGCGGGATTCGACATGCACAGGCTGATCTGACGCCCCCACCCGTGCCCGATGAACGGCGTCTTGTAGCAGTCCAGTTCCAGCCTCTCTCCTTCCCGAACCGACGTCCCGGGCGTCAGCGCGAGCGCTTCCAGGTCGGGGCGGTTCTCGACCGGCTCGAAGTCCCGGCCCTCGACGAAGGCCGTGTCACGGTCCAGGCTTCGCAGTCCCAGCGGAGTGCCTTCCCGGCGGACGATGTCGGCCAGAGTCCCGTACTGGCGGACCTGCATGTCGTCTATCCAGAAGCGGCCGGATCGGCCGCCCCAGATGCCGGCGTAGACGCGGACCTCGGTCTCCTCGACGGTGATGAACTCGAGCGTCACGTCCGTCCAGTCCTGGGTGGGCTGGAGGCCGGGCTGCGTGCTGGCAAGCGTCCTCTCCCCGGCCAGGACCAGGGCCTGCACGCCGGAGACGGGTTCGAGGTCCTCCGTCCTGATCCTGAACGAGAAGCGGTAGCAGCGCCCGGGGGCGACCGCCACGCGCTGCATGATGCGCCCGTGTCCGTGCTCGTTCGCCGTGAGGTTCTCGAAGCGAATTGACGTCGTGCCCGAGGCGGCAACGGCAGCCTCGGCAAACGAGATCTCGCCGGGCTGGTCGTGGAAATCGAACCCTGTGAAGCGGTCGCCCTCGTGCTGTTCCAGGTCGCCGTTCACCATCAGGTCCGGCCCCGGGACGGGAATGGCGCCGCTGCCCCGCGCTTCGAGCCGGATCGTGACGGGTAGGGCAGCGGCGAAGTTGCGGTCGTGCCACAGCGCGCCGCCGCCATAGCCGACCGAGAACCCCGTCGGGATCAGCTCGATGCCCTCCTGCCGGCAGACGTCGGCCACCTCCTGGAACAGCGCGAACTCCTCCTCGCCCCAGCGGGTGATGCTGTCCAGCCCTAAGTAGTCCAGCACCACGCCGTTCAGCCCGTGATCGGCAGCGGTCCTGATCAGCGACTTGATGCGGTCAACGTCCTGACGGCTCTGCCGGTAGCCCGAGCAGTAGAACCATCTGTGCGGCAGCGGCGCGCCCGTCCCCTGAGCGCCGGCGGGCATACAGAGGGCGGCGAGCCCGCCGATGACGGCGGCGCAGATCAGTGTCCTGGCCATGGGTGCCCCTACCTCCACGGGGGAGACGCCGCAGGAATGCGGGCCGGGCGACGAGCGTCGCCCACCTCCCCACTCCTCTCGGTCAAGACAGGCTACGGAACGCTGCGCCCGCTGGCAAGGGTAATGACCCGCCTGGCAGCCGACCCCACGGGCCTCAGGGCCTCAGCTCGGCGATTGTGCGGCCGGCGTCGCTCGTCGGGGCATCCGTTGTCGAACGGCCTGCCCGGCGTTGCGGGCGCGGCCCGCAATCGCTATAAGAGTGCTCTGCCTGGGACGGGGCGGCGTATGGAACTGAACAAGCCGCAGCGCGTGATGCTCTGGAAGTTCAGCGCCTACCCGCGTTCTTGCTGCGCCTTGACAGCGGCCCCGGTCGCACCGAACCGGCCCGCCCTGTCGAGGCGGCGTCCGACCACTTGATTGCCCGAGAAGAGCCATGAACAGACCCAAGACGCGGCGCGTGGCGGCGATTGACGGCAGGGGGCAGTTCGTTCTGATCGAGGAGCCGGTGCCCCAGCCCGGCCGGGGCGAAGTGCTCGCGGAGAACCGGGCCTCGCTGATCAGCCCCGGCACGGAGCTGGGCGGCGTGAAGGGCCGCCGGGCCAACCCCGACCCCGACGCGCCGCCGCGCAGGTTCGGCTACAGCAGCGCGGGCGTGGTGCTGGAGGCCGGCAAGGGCTGCGAGGACCTGCCGCCCGGCACGGAGCTGGCCTGCATGGGCGACGGCTACGCGCTGCACAGCGACTACGTGGTGGTGCCGCGCAACCTGACCGTGCCCAAGCCGCCGGAGATCAGCTTCGAGGAGGCCGCCTTTGCCCACCTGGCCGCGACGGCACTGCACGCCGTGCGGCGCGCCGACGTGCGCATCGGCGAGAACTTCCTGGTGGTCGGGCTCGGGGTCCTGGGACAGCTTGCCGTGCAGCTCGGCAGGATCGCCGGCGCCCATGTGGCGGCCATGGACCTGCTGCCCATGCGCCGCGAGCTGGCCGCCCGGGGCGGCGCCGACCTGGTGCTCGACCCGCGGGACGAGCCCGTCGAGCAGGTCCGCCGCTTCACGCGGGGCTACGGGCTGGACTGCGGCCTGATCGCCTTCGGCGGCGACGCCACCGAGGCGGTGGAGCTGGTCAGCCGCATGATGAAGGTGGCGCCGGACACCCACCGCATGGGCCGGCTGGCCATCGTCGGCGGGGCGCAGTTCCAGGCCAGCGGCTGGCCCGTGGCCGTGGGCAACATGGACATCCGCCCCTCCTCGCGGCCTGGCCCCGGCTACCACGACGAAGCCTGGGAGCACGGCAGGGACTACCCCGCCGTGTTCGTCCAGTGGACCACGCGGCGCAACATGGAGGAGGCGCTCCGCTTCGCCGCCGAGGGCCGGCTGGACCTGGAGATTCTCATCACGCACCGACTGCCGCTGGGGGATTTCGCCGAAGGGGCCGAGGCGCTGGTCAGCTCGCCCGGCGCCGCCCTTGGCGTGGTCCTCCGGCCGTAGCGAGCCCGCCCTCAACGCTCGCAGGCGGCCGGGCCGGCCTGGACGGTCGCCGCCCCGGAGGCCGAATGCTCCGAGTTGAACCGCTCCTGCGCCGCCGCCAGGATGGCCGCGAGCATATCCCCATAGGACATGTCGGCCAGGGCGGTCATCTTGGCCAGGTGCCCGTCCCAGCACCAGCCGGGGTTGGGGTTCACCTCCAGCAGGTGCGGCCTGCCCTCTGCGTCGAGCCGCCAGTCGAAGCGCGCATAGTCGCGGCATTCGAGCCGGTCGAAGAGCTTAAGGCACCATTCCTCGATGGACTTCTCGGTCTCCTCGGACAGGTCGGCACGGACTGACTTGATGCCCCAGTAGGGCGAGTCGGGGTCCCACTTGGCCTCGTAGCCGCACAGCCGGGGCAGCCCCGGCGGCAGGCACGAGTAGTCCTCCTGGATGATGGGCAGGAGGGTGTAGGCGGTGGGCGGGTTGCCGATGATGCCCACGCTCAGGTCGGCGCCGGTGAGGAATTGCTCCAGCAGCATCGGCTTGTCGTAGCCGAAGGTCTCCCGGATCTCGGAGATGGCGTTCACCAGCTCCTCCACGCTGCCGGCCACGCTTCGCTGAGTGATGCCGAAGCTGGAGTCCCCGAAGTTCGGCTTGACGATGACCGGGAAGTCAAAGGGCAGCTCGAACGCGCTGGTGCCCGGCTTGATGAAGAACGCCACCGGCACGGGGATGTCCATCTCGCCGGCCACCCCGCGCACCAGGGACTTGTCGTAGCAGAACGCCAGGCACTGCGGCCCGGCGCCGGTGTAAGGCATGCCCACCTGCTCCAGCAGCGCGGGCACGTGGAGTTCCTTGCGCGGGTCGTTGTTGTAGCCCTCGTCGCACAGGTTCAGCACGAACTCGGTCCTGGCGGCCCGTTTGCCCAGCTCGGCGATCAACCGGTCGTGGTCGTCCAGGTACTCGAAGCGATAGCCTTCCAGCTCATTCAGGGCGGCCTTGAGCCGGTCTATCGTGTAGAAATCGTCGTCGTCGAAGACCGACGACGGCTTGAGCGGGTCGGCCTTCCTGGGGTCGCCGAGCACGACCGCGACCTCCTTGAGGTCCTGGCCCGGTCGTCTCTTCGCCGGCGTCCACTCCTTGCGCACCAGGCCGGTGACGATCAGGCGCCGGGCCATCATGCCCAGGTCCTGATTGCGCTGCGACTCGGTGACCAGGCTCGCGTGGCAGGTGCACTCGCAGAAGCCTGCCTGCTCCATGAGCTGGGTCAGGCCCTCCAGCGTGTAGAGCCGCTCAGCGTAGAACTGGTCGGCGATGACGCCCTGCCCGACGTGCGTGATCACCTCGCGGGAGATGAGGCGCTGCCGATCGGCGGACAGCGAACGCTCGCGGCACACGAAATGGCTGTTGTCAATCCACTCCCACGAGCGCGGCTGAAAGCGGCGCCGCACAGAGCGGCCGTCGGCAACGTCTATCAGCAGGCGCCCCCAGGGCTTCAGCACGCGGCTGACCTCCCTGAGCACCCGCAGGTCGTCGTTGACCGTCTCGAAGTAGCCGAAGCTGTTGCCGAGGATCAGCACCGCGTCGAAGGTGTCCGGCGCGTAGGGCAGCTTGCGGGCGTCTCCCTCGCGGAACCGCACGCCCAGGGCTTCCTTCTGCGCGGTGCGCCGGGCCCTCTGGATCAGGTAGTGCGACCTGTCCAGGCCCTCCACCTGCCGGAAGCCCCGCCGGGCAAGCTCCAGGGAGTGCCGCCCCTGCCCGCAGCAGAGGTCCAGCACCCGGTCGTCGGCCGAGAGGCCCAAGGCGCTGACGAAGGCCTCCACCTCCCGCCGCGTGATGTCGGCGTCGTCTACGACGTCGCCGTCGGTCTTCAGGTAGAGCGAGTTGAAGATGCTGCGCCACCAGTCCGGCTGAACGTACTCCTCCAGCTCCCCCACCGGACCCAGGCACCTGACCGTGCCGGACCGGGGCGATTGTGGAGGCTTCTCGTCGCCTTCTTTGCCCATGCCCATGCCTCGCCTGGCGATCACCGCTCGGACGCTCCGTCCCACCGGCAGCGGGCCGTGCCCCGCCGGCACAACTCAGCCGCCCCGGCGCGCGCGCCCGTGCACGCCGCCATAATGGATCATTGTACCTTGACCGGTCCCCGCGTCCACGAAAAAAGCCCCATTACAGCCCGCCCGGACGAACGCCCCGCAGGACGGCGCGTTACGGGGGACGTCTGCACCGACCCGGCCGCCTGCGCACGCCCAGGCGCAGGCCCGACGGCCCCCTTCAGCCGCCCAGCAACTCCGCCACGGTCCCGGCCAGACGCGCGGGATCAACCGGCTTCTCCACGTAGGCCTCCGGCTCCTCGCCGATGAAGTCGCCCATGTCCTCGGCGGAAAAGCCGATGCCGAGCTTCTCGCCCACGCCGGTCAGCATGACGACCGGGATGGAGGCGAGCTGCGCGTCCCGCCGCAGTTCGGCGAACGTGGTAAAGCCGTCCTTGCCGGGCATCTGCACGTCCAGGACGATCAGGTCCGGCGATTCCGCGCGGGCCTTGGCCAGGCCTTCATCGCCGCCGGAGGCACTCACCACGCGGTGTCCGGCCTCTTCCATGACGGCGCGGACGAACTCGACGGCGTCCGGCTCGTCGTCAACCACCAGTATCTTCTTGCCACTCGCGTCCGTCATGCACTCCTCCTTGCGCGAAGAGATGATGGGCTGCGGGCTCACAGCCCCTTAAGGGCCGGACGCCTGCTGTCGCGGCAGATCAGCCGGCAGCCAGATGTGGAAGGCCGAGCCCTGTCCGGGCTCCGAATCGAGCCTGAGGTCGCCTTTGTGCTCCTCGACCACCTTCTGCACGAGGGCCAGGCCGAGGCCCGTCCCCTTGCTCCCCTTCGTCGTGAAGAACGCGTCGAAGACGTGGGCTCTTACCTCCGGCGCCATGCCCGGGCCGTCGTCCCGAACCGTGATGCACACCGAGTCGGCGCCGGGGTCGGCCGCGAGGTCCACCTCCACGCTACATCCCTCCGAGCAGGCCTCCACGGCATTGGTCAGCAGGTTCAGCACCGCCCGCTTGATGCCCGTCGCGTCCACGGCGGCCGGCGGCGGCTCTCCGTCCACGACCAGGGCGGTCTCGACCCCCTTCTGCGCGGCCGTTTCCTGCACCATCAGGAGCGTCTCGTTCAGCAGTCCCCGCAGGTCCGTCGGCTCGCGGCGCACGGCCGTCTTGCGGCAGTAGGCCAGCATGTCCTTGACCATCTCGCTCATGAAGCCGGCGTTGCGCTTGACGATGTCCCACCCCTTGACGATCCGGTCGTTGTCCTCGTCGCGCAGGCCGAGGTCCACGATGTAGGAGCCGCCCTGCAGGCCGTTGAGCACGTTCTTGATGCAGTGGGCCAGGCTGGAGACGGCCTGCCCGACGGCCGCCAGGCGCTGCTGCGCCACCACTTCGCGGTGCAGCCGTGAGTTCTCTGCCGCCACGGCTATCTGCCCCGCAATGGCCACGAGCAGCTCCAGGTCATCGCGGCTGAAAGGCTCGTCGGGCTCCATGGTGTCGACCTGGATGGCGCCGAGCACGCGCGAGCCCATCAGCAGCGGGCTGCACATGGTCGAGCGCAGGCTGCGGGACACGATGCTCTGGGCGGCTTCGAGGCGGTCGTCGGCGCTCACGTCACCGGCGAGCACGGCCTTCTTGTCGGCCGTGGCAATGCCGAGCAGCGTGCGCGACATGCCTGCTGCGTCGCGCGGGCGCCCGGCCCGCGTCACCGATAGCCGCAGGTCGTCATGCCCTTCCCCGAAGCCCATGAGCACGGCGTGCGCGTGATCGGCCTGGCGGTAGACGCGCAACAGCTCGTCCAGCGCCAGCTCGACGAGCCGGCCGATCTCCAGCGCGCCGCAGGCACGCTCGCTGACGGCCCTCAGCACGTCCAGGCGGGCCTTCAGCTTGCCCGCCAGCGTAGCGTCCAGCGTCTCGGCGCCGGCCGCCCGGGCGCCCAGATCAACCACGTCCACGACGGTCGGCATCGAGTCGTCAAGCAGCAGGGCGCTCTGGGGAGGCGTGTAGGCGTCGTCCAGCAGAAAGGTGAGCTGGCAGTCGCCCACCGTGATCCAGTCGCCGTCCCGGAGGGCGGCCCTGGTCATGTCGCTCCCATTGACGACGGTTCCGTTGGCGCTGCCCAGGTCCTCGATGGAATAGCCGTCGCCGTCCCGGAAGATCCTCACGTGCCGTCGCGACACCAGCGGCCCGCCGATGACCAGGTCGCACTCAGGCGAGCGGCCCAGCACGGCGCCCTCTCCCACGATCAGCTCCTGCGGCTCGCTCTGACCGTGGATGACCACCAGCTTCGCCATCTGCCGCACCACGCCGGTTGAAGAACTGACAGGCGCCCCGAGGGTGCATGATAGCAGAGGCCACCGGCCGGTCAAGTGCGCGAGGCCGCCGCGCCGACCCCCTCAGCGCCTGGCCTCCAGCCACGCCGAAATCGGGATGATCCAGAGCCGCTGCACCACGAGCCGCAGGAAGAAATAGGCCGCCAGCGCAAGTATCGCCAGGAGAACCACGAAGTAGGCGCGATGGTACGCGGCCAGCATGCCGGGCGTCAGGTAGCTGTGCACGTCGTCCCGGCGGCCGCCGTCATCCTCCCCGTCGGCGCCGTCCGCGTACACAGTGTAGCCGAGCAGGCCGAACCTGTAGCGGTACTGCCCCCCCTGCATGCCATAGCCCACCACGTCGGGCGCGAGCCAGGGGAAGGTGGCCGGATCGTCGCGCACCTCGTCCCACGGAGGGCTCCGGCCGCTGGACGTGCCGCCGAACGGCGTGACGTTGCAGGCGTACTCCTCGGGCCAGCTTATGCTCGAGCGGGGGACGTAGAGCGGCGCGTCGGCGTGCATCCCTTTCGGCCCGGCGGCCCAGGGGGAGTGCCCCGGCGACGTCATGTTGTAGACCTGACAGGTGCCGCAGATGCCGCAGTAGGGACGGTAGACGAGGAAGGGAGGGCGCTTCCCGCCGCCCATCAGCTTGTAGAGGAAGGTGGACTCGCCGTCATCCTGCGGCCATTCGCCGTTCTCCTCCTGGTAGGCCACGGCCGCGTCCTTCAGTGCCCTCAGCGCCGTCTGCGTGCCCGTGTAGACCTTCCTGGGCGGCTCTCTGAGCACGGGCCCGGCAATCAGGCCGAACAGGATGAGCGAGGCCACCAGCAGGAAGACGGCCGTCAGCACGGAGAGCACGACCGTGCGCATGATGCCGAACAGCAATGACATGCCTCTGCCTCCTCAGTGGGCCTCTTGCGGCTCCTCCCACCGGCGCACGGCATCGGCGTCCGCGCCGACCTCCCGCCAGAAAGCTACGAGCCGCGCGCGTAGTTCGGCCATGACGTCCGGGTGGCCGGCGGCGACGTCTTCCTCCTGGCCCGGATCGGCTCTCAGGTCGAAGAGCGCGTCGTGCCTCTCCTCGGCGGCCGATTGGGCCTTGGCCAGGCCGTCCACGGCCCTGTCCACGATCCCCTCCCCTTCCCTGGGCGCAGACCAGAACACGGCCGACCAGCGCCCGCTGGTGACCGTTGCCGGCGCGGATTCGCCGCCGATGTAGGGGCTGCTAACAGCGAACTCGCGGTGTTCGTCGCCCTCTCCCCGCAACACGCCGGCGAAGGAGCGCCCGTGAACCGTCTCGGGCATCGTGGCACAGGCCAGCTCCACGACGGTGGGCATGAAGTCCATCGGCTGCACGACGGCCCGGCGCACGCCGGCGTCCGCCCCGGGGAAGTGGACGATCAGCGGGATGTGGTTGACCTCCTCGTAAAGCGGGACGTAGGCGAACCGCTCGGGGCTGATCAGGCTCTTGCCGATGATGCCGTGCTCGCCGTGCAGGAATCCGTGGTCCGTGGTGAACAGGACCATCGTGTCGTCGAGCAGCCCCAGGTCGCCGACCTTCTCCAGCAGCCGCCCCACCCAGCGGTCCACCAGCGTGACCTCGGCCGCGTAGAGGGCCCGCGCGTGCCTGAGCTCCTCGGCGGTCAGGAAGTCGGTCGGCGCATACTGCGGGTAGTCCACCGCCTCGCCTTCGTAGCCGGGGTCATACATGTCCACGTACCACTGCGGCGCGTCCCATGGCTCGTGGGGATCGAAGGTGTCCACGTAGAGGAGGAAACGCTCGCGCCGGCGGTTCCGCTCCAGCCAGCGGCAGGCCTCTGTCATGGTGCGGGCGACGAACGTGTCCGACTCGTACCGCCGCCAGGCGACGTTGCGCCGGTGGCGGCGGCGCATGCCTTCGGGGTTGCGGAGCTTGGCCGGGTCGCAGGGGTCGGGCGGCGCCTCGGGGGCGGTCCTCCAGCGGTCGGTCTCCTGCCCGCGTATCCACTCGAAACCGTCGAAGCCCCGGTCGTAGTGGTAGCCGTTCTCCAGGATGTGCGGGCAGTCGCAGACCATCATGCTGACGTAGCCCCGCTCACGCAGCACGTCGGGCAGCACGACCTCGTCGGCCGAGAGCGGCGCCCAGGGCGTGTAGCTGGCGGTGAAGCGGCCGGTCAGCACGTCGCGGCGGTGCGGCACGGTCGGGAAGCTGCCGCAGTAGGCGTTCTCGAACAGCAGCGACTCGGCGGCGAAGCCGTCAATGTGCGGCGTGCTGATCCACTCGTTGCCGTAGCAGCCCAGGTGGTCGCGGCGCAGGGTGTCGGAGATGATGACGACGAAGTTCATGGCGGCCGCCTTCGGTTGACGTAAGGCGTGCGGCAGACGCCGGCTACTATAATGCGCAGCCGGGGCGCACCTCAAGCCCAGGGGGGCGGCTTGACTTCTCGCGGGGGCGGGCATATATTCGACGGGTGCAGCGGGCCCGTAGCTCAACGGCAGAGCAGCGGACTCATAATCCGTTGGTTGCAGGTTCGAATCCTGCCGGGCCCACCACCCTCCCTACCGTCGTAACTCCTGGCTCACAAATTCTTTACCCACTTCCCTTGACAACGCTCAGGACGACCGTTAGTATCGTTTGATAGCAAGATTCTGATAGCAAAACGGGGCGACGGGGGAGCAAATGGCCATTGACATCTGGTGGTATGGGGTCCGGGAGCAGTGGTGCGCGGACGTTCCGGCCGGCAATGGGCGCAGAAGGCTCTACCTCGGGCCCAACGAGTCCAAGGCCCGGGCCGAGCTTCATCGCTACATGGCCGCCTACTACGACGGTTTGGAGGAAGACCGGGCGAAGGCCAAAAAGGCCTGGGCGCGCCACGACGCCCGGCTGGTTGCCGTAGGCGCGCAGGCTCAGGGCGAAGAGCCGCAGCGCCTCGTCCCATTCCTCACGCCGGAACGCCGGCACGTCGTACAAGCAGCCGACCATCTTCGCCAGTGACGATGTGGCCCGAAGGCCCGACATGGTCCTGGAGGCAATCAGCCCTATTCGATTGCGAACGTGTGGCATGCTGCGGTACTGGCAAACCCACCGTACCTTCGTCAAGGATCACCACGGCAACGGAAGGGACCATGCTCAGGGTTCCCCTTGAAGACCAGTTGCTTGCAGATGTCCGTCACGTCTGAAGAGGCTGAGGGGGCGTTGCCCACATCGTGCGGAGCAGGTCGACTACATTCGGCCTCAACTAGAACAGATCAGCTCGTACCCCCTCCTTGCTGCCGGAAACCGGCCTCCAGATGGGGCCCACGGGCAGCCCCAGTCCAGCCCCAGCACTCACGCCTCCGCCC
>LJUE01000177.1 GCA_001303885.1 Planctomycetes bacterium SM23_32
GATGCGCCCATGAATCCTCGGTTCGGCGTGCCTCTTCTGCCGCCCGCATATCTGCCATCCCCCAGCCCACGCAGAGGAAACGCGGCCCATCGAAGCGCCCCCGGCCGCCTGCCTGCCGGTCAGTGACCCTAACATACTCCTGCGCGCCCCGTCAAGCCGGACGGGGACAGCGTCCCGACTCCCTACCGTCGCGCCTCCTCCGCCTGGGCCTGGGCGCGCAGCAGCATGGTATGCAGTTCGATCTGCTCCGCCACGTCGGCCGCCAGCCTCTCCTTGGCGCGGCGCGGGGTCGCCTCGTCGGCGTCGCCTGCCGGCCAGAGCTGCCGGCTCAGGTACTGGAGCGTCGAGGGGGCCCTCTCCACCCACGCGGCGAGTTTGCCCATCGCCGCCCGGTTCTCGCGGATGCCGCCCTCATAGTCCCCGGTCCGCTCGCAGATGGCAGCGTTCAGCAGGTGCGGGCGCACGTCGCGCGCGTCCAGCTCGGCGGCTCGGTCCGAGGCACGCCGGGCCTCCTCCACTCCGCCCTGCTCCAGCAGGAAGTGGCCCAGCAATGCCTGGAGCGTCGCCTCTTCGGAAGGGCCGACGCCTTCGCGGTCCAGCAGGTCGCGGGCCAGCGCCCCGCCCTTCCGGGCCGTCGCCAGCATTTCCTCAGGAGTGCCGGAGATCCCGGTGTGGGCCTCCATCTCGGCAACCTTTTGCCGCCACGACGCGTCCGAGTCGGCCTCACCGGGGGCGGCGCTATGCGCGGTACGCTTCAGGTTCTCCAGCGTGCGCACGAGCGCCAGCTTGCGGCCGTAGGCTTCGGCCAGGCGCGTGCCGAGCTCCAGGTTCTCGGGCTCCCTGGCGTAGTCCTCTTCGCATCGCGCCAGCGCCTTGTCGAAATGCCGCAAGCCCCTCGGCCTGCTCAACTCGCCCCATACCTGAAGCAACGCAAAGGCGAGCGCCGCGAGAAAGACGACGCCCAGCACAGCCGCCCTCTTGACCCATGAGGGCCCCACCCTCACCTTGAAGCGCCCCGGCTCCACGGGCTTGCCGTCGCGGATGGCTTCGTGCAGTGCTCGCAGGACCTCCGGTGGCGGGCCGCTTTGCTGACTGTCCCAGCGGCTCGTCACGACGTCCCGGGCCACCTCCGGCTCCCCCGATTCCATCATCTCCGCCACGCGGCCGCGGATGTCAGGCGGCAGGTCTTCCAGCGAACTCCAGCGCCGCGTGCTGACCTGGGCCGTGGCCTGGCTCTGCGCGAGCCGGCGAACGGCCTCCAGCCGCGTGCAGCCCTGCCGCTCGGCGAAGTCCTCGACCATGCGCAGCACGAGCCGTGCCGCCTCCTTGTGTCCTTCCCCGAAGAGGTCGGTGCAGATCCGGGTCATCTGCTCGTCCAGGCTCGCCTCGGAGACGCCCCGCTCCAGGACGGCCCGGCAGACGGCGTCAACGTCAACCCTCATGTCCCGATCCTCGCACGGAGCCCCGCCAGCCCGGCGCTGAACGCCGTCGCCATCGTGGCGTTTGGGCCCCCCCAAGTCAACCGCCGGGCCTTGCGCTTGACTTGGCCGCCCGAGGCCTTAGCATGATCCCGTCGGCACGGTACCCAGTTGCTGCCAGGAGGGATTCCATGAGCGAGATGATGATCGGCACGAGTGCGTACGCGAGCGCCAACCCGGATCTGCTGAAGGAGGCGGGCATGGGCTGGGTGCGTCACGGGTTCGGCTTTCCTTTCAAGGACCGGCTCGGCGGCGAACTGGCGGACGCTTACGTGAGGCGAAGGGAGCAGGCCGAAGCCCTCGTGGCCGGCGGGCTCAAGCTGATGGGCGTCACGCCCGGGCCCGGCGTCGCCACCCGCAAGCCGGACGATCAGGGGCGCCTCGTCTATCGCTGGCAGACGCGGGCTCCCGACTGGCTCGGGCCGCTCGGCAGCGACGAGTTCCTGGCCAACTACGGGGAGGTGTGCCGCTGGCTTGCCGACGACCTCCGCGGCATCGTGAAGGCCTGGCAGATCTGCAACGAGCTGGACATTGACGTCTTCGCCGGCCCCCTCAACGCCCGCCAGGCCTGCGAGCTGGTGCTGGCCGGCGCTCGCGGCCTCAAGGCAGCCGACCCGTCACTGGTGGTCGGCCACAACCCGGCCGGGGCGGACACCGCCTACTTCTTCTTCGCCCGGCTGCACACCGGCACGGAGGGCCTCATAGACTACTGCGGCATAGACGGCTACTACGGCACGTGGTACGACGGCGGCCCGGAACGCTGGGCGGAGAGGATCGCCGAGCTTCACGCGCTGACCGGCGCGCCCGTGCTGGTGAACGAGTGGGGCTTCTCGTCGGCGGGCGCCGGGATCACCGACGAAGAGCGGCGGACCGGCCTGTCCGTCTGCGACCTGAAGAAGTGGCACTCCTCCTGGGGCCCCGGCCACACCCCGGAGGGCCAGGCGGCGTTCGTCGAGAGGGCGTTCGACGCCTTCTGCGCGCAGGAGGATGCCCTGCTCGGCATCTTCTTCTACCGCTGGGAGGACCAGGAGACCTGCTGGCAGTGCGGCGCCCCCGACTGCCCCGCCGAGACGGCGTGGGGACTGGTGGACCTGGAGGGCAATCCGAAGCCGGCCTTCTACGCCTTCGCCGAGGGTGCCCGACGCCTGAGCCAGTAGCCGAAGCGGCGGCATGAGGACCCACAGGAAGGAGCGGCACAACATGGCAGCCAAGAGCAAGTTCGGCATCATCGTGGGCACCAGGGGCTTCTTCAGTCCGGCGCTGGCTGCCCAGGGGCGCAAGGCCCTGCTGGCCAAGCTCGACGGGATGGGCTACGAGTACGTCATCCTGCCAGCGGATGCCACTCCCACCGGGGCGGTCGAGACGCTGCAAGACGCGCGCAAGTGCGCCAGGCTCTTCCAGGAGCACCGGGACGAGCTGGGCGGCATCATTGTGTCGCTGCCCAACTTCGGCGACGAGATAGGCATCGTTAATGCCCTCCAGATGGCCGACGTCGGCCTGCCCGTGCTCGTCCAGGCGTGCGACGACGACCTGGACAAGGTGGACGTCGAGCGCCGCCGCGACGCGTTCTGCGGGAAGCTCTCCCTCTGCAACAATCTGTATCAGTACGGCATCCCGTACACGGACACGACCTATCACACCTGCCCCATCGGGAGCGACGTGCTGGCCGAGGACATCCGGTTCTTCGAGTCGGTCTGCCGCGTCGCCAACGGACTGCGGGGGGCGCGCGTCGGGGCCGTAGGCGCCCGGCCCACGCCCTTCCAGACGATGCGGGCCAGCGAGAAGCTGCTCCAGGCCTCCGGCATCACAGTCGTCACGGTGGACCTGTCGGAGATCATCTTCGCCGCCCGGGGCCTGGACGACGACGCCGAGGACGTGAAGCAGATGGTCGCTCGCATCCGGGACTACGGTCCCATTCCGGAGAGCATCGCCGATGAGAAGGTCGTCCGCCAGGCCAGGTTCGCGGTGGCCCTGGAGGGCTGGATCGAGCAGAACGACGTTCAAGCCGCCGGGGTACAATGCTGGACCTCGGTGCAGGAGAACTACGGGTGCGCCGCCTGCCTCTCGATGAGCATGCTGAGCGACCGGCTCATCCCCTGCGCGTGCGAGGTGGACGTGGCCGGGGCGATCTCCATGTATGCCCTGGTGCTGGCCACGGGGAGCCCGGCGGCGCTGCTGGACTGGAACAACAACTACGGCGACGACCGGGAGATGTGCATCAACACGCACTGCTCCAACTACCCCCGCGATTTCTTCAAGTCGGACATCGAGATCAGCAACCTGGACATCCTGGGCGCGAACCTGGGCGAAGACGTCTGTTTCGGCGCCGTCAAGGGCAAGGTCGGCGCCGGGCCGATGACCTACTTCCGCGTCTCGACCGACGACCGGGCCGGGCGCATCAAGACCTACGTCGGCGAGGGCGAGTTCACCGACGACCCCTGCGACATGGCCGGCGGCGTGGCCGTCTGCCGCGTCCCGGGACTCCAGCAGCTCATGAAGTACATCTGCAGGAACGGCTTCGAGCACCACGTAGCGATGGTGCGCTCCCACTGCGCCGAGGTCCTGATCGAAGCGGTTAGCTCCTACCTGGGCTGGGACTGGCACCGCCCGGGCTGAGCCGCGCCCGGACTTGCGAGGCTCCCCGGCCCCCCATATACTGGCCCAGAGAGGGGTCGGGGGCCGACCCCTGTTAGCTCATCCCGCAAGCGGAGGAGGCGCATGGCCTTCACCCTCGAGATCGGCGAAAGAGCGCCGGACTTCGACCTGCCCGGCCTGGACGGCAGCGACTACTCGCTCGACGACTTCAGCGACGCCGAAGTCCTGGTGGTCGTGTTCAGCTGCAATCACTGCCCCTACGTGATCGGCTCCGAAGACCGCATGAACGCGTTCTACGCCGACTACGCCCCGAAGGGCGTCGCGATGGTGGCCATCAACTCCAACGAGACGGAGAACCACCCGACCGACGACTTCGACCACATGAAGCAACGGGCGGCCCAGAAGGGGTTCCGGTTCCCCTACCTGCGGGACGAGACCCAGGAGACGGCCCGCGCCTACGGCGCGCTGCGCACGCCTCACTTCTTCGTCTTCGACGAGGCGCGGAGGCTGCGCTACACGGGCCGGATGGACGACAACCCGCGCGAAGAGGCGAAGGCCACGACGCGGGAACTACTCGATGCCGTGGACGCGCTGCTGGCCGGTGAGGAAGTGCCCGCCGCAATGACCAATCCCATCGGCTGCAACGTCAAGTGGCAGGGCCGGCCGGAGCACTGGATGCCGCCCGACGCGTGCGATCTGGTGTGAGAGGCGGGCCGGAAGGCCTAAAGGCCGAGCGACGCCAGCAGCGGGTGAGGCAGTTGCTCTCGCACTTCGCGCCATGCCTGGCGCGCGCCGTCGGGCTCCAGGTCCGGCACGAAGCCGAAGTCCAGGTACATCCTGATGGCCGGAAGCCGCTTGGTCTGCGTGACCAGGTAGGCGCGCTCGTGCCACTCGGCCATGCGCTGCAGCGCGTAGCTCATGCCCGCCTTGGCCAGCCCTCGCCGCCGATAGGCCGGCCGCACGGCCACCCAGTGGATGCGCCCGTGGTCCTGCCCCTTGAAGTCCCGGTCGTACCACGCGCTCAGGGTCCCGACCGCCACCCCGCGGTCGTCCACGATAAAGAAGCACCGTCGCGCGGTCGCCGGCAGGTCGCTGCCGAACTCCCGATAGAACAGCTCGTCCGTAATGTCGTCCAGGAAGGGCTCCGCGTCACGCTGGATGTCAGTCCAGACGCTCGCCTCTCCCGGCCGCATCGAGCGGATGCCGAACCCGGCAGGGAAGCGCACGTCCGGGATGCCGCGCAGGTGAGGCCGGACCATGTTCACCATCCGCCCGGCCGGGAACTCCTCGCCGGCCGAGGGGGCCGCTTCAGCGAGGCCCCGCTGCTCGCGGAAGAGCCGCCGAACCACGTAGAAGCCCTCCTTGGGCAGCCGTCTCCGCGTCAGCACGCCGAAGGGGCTCGTCGTCACGTAGCGCAGGAACGGCTCCTCCGGCCAGGGGTGGTCGGC
>LJUE01000008.1 GCA_001303885.1 Planctomycetes bacterium SM23_32
TGGCCCGCCACAAGCTGGCCGGCGTGCTGCTGGCGCTGGGGCGCCTGGAGACGTGCCTGCGGGACTACGAGTCGCTGCGCTCGGTGAGCCGGCCGGGGGACGAGCTGTGGAAGCACGCCTTGATCGGCTCCATCCGCGTCCTGGGCGAGCAGCAGCGGTGGCAGGATTACTTCCGCCACGTCCATCTGCTGCGCGCCAACTCGGCGCGCTACGCCGACCAGGAGGCCCTGAATCGCTGGCTGGCCTACTGCGGGGCAATGGGCAAGACGCGCATCGTCCTGGCCCGTTCGGGCAGCAAAGGCGACCTCTACGGCATCGCGCCGCCGCGGCTGGGCAGGGCGGAGTGCGGCGCCAGGCCGCTCGTCGCCGAAGACATCATCCCCACCTCCGGCAAGTACGGCGACGGCACGTGTGAGGCCGCATACGACATGGGCGAGCTGCGCCTGCTCTCCGAGGGGGCGCCCCTCGCCGACGTGCTGAAGGCCGTGGCCGAGGCCGCCGACATGGAGCTGGTTTACAGCGGCCCCGGGGACTACCCGGTGAGCGCCTGCCTGGAGACCATCTCCCCCAGCCACGGGCTGGAGCTGGTGCTCGGCTCGCTGGGCCTGGCGGCGCACGGCGAGGGCGAGAAGCTGGTGATCGGTCGGCTGGAGCCGCTGCCCCGCTCGCCGGAGGAGGCGATGAAGGCCGCGCTCTGGGGCCTGCAGGAGTTCCTGATCCTCTACCCCGAATCGGCGACCGTCCCCGAGGCCTATTACGCCCTGGCGCACCTTCACATGATGGCCGGCCGCGCCAAGATGGCCCTCGACCAGGTGAGCATCCTATGCGAGGAGTTCCCGGCCTCGCCGTGGGCCGTCTACGGCCACTACATGGCCGGGCGGGCCTGCTGCGAGCGGCGCAACTGGCAGCGCGCCGAGGACGAACTGCTCCACGTGGTGGACAGCGACGCGGAGCAGACGCTGCGGCAGTCGGCCTTCCTGTGGGCCGCTCAGAGCCAGGTCCAGCTGGGCAAGTACGACCAGGCCGTCGCCTGCTTCCGCCGGGCGCTCGCCTACGAGACGCAGGACCCCCTCACCCCCAGCATCCTCTACAACATCGCTTACTGCCTGGAGAAATCCGGCGCCTCGCCCCACGAGGTCGAAGAGCGCTACACGGAACTGCGCACGCGCTACTCGGGCACCGAACACGCCCGCGAGGCCGACTACCGGCTGGCCAGGATGGCGTTTGACGCCGGGGAGTCCAGCAAAGCCATATCCCGCTACGAGTTCTACCTGAGCACCTATGCGCTGGAAGAGGAACGCAGCTGCCAGGCCTGCCTGGACCTGCTGCAGAGCTACATGCAGGCGGGCGAGAACCTGCGGGCGGCCGTGCTGGCCGACGTGATGTGCAGCACGCTGAGCGACCGGGCCGAGCTGCACCGAGCGCTCCCTGCGGTGCTGGAAGCCTACCGCAAGGCCGGGCTCCAGTCGGCCGGGCTCCAGGCGGTGGACCTGCTGCTGGCGCACGTGAAGGACGACAGGCAGCGCGAGACGCTCCGGGTGGCCAGGGCCGGCTTCCAGGTGGAACTGGGCCGGCTGGCGGAGGCACGGGCCTCCGTTGACGAGCTGGGGCCCGAGCTGCTCGACCCTGAGTTGCGCGGCGAGCTGAAGCTGGTCGAGGCCGGGCTGCTGAAGGCGGAGGGCAAGTCGGACCTGGCGCTCGCGTTGTGCCGTGACGTCGCGCTCGAGTGCCGTTCCGAGCGGGTCCGCGCGGCCGCTCTGAGGATGATCGGCAGGCACTGCGAAGCCACGAACCAGTTCGACAAGGCGGCGCTGGCCTACGCGGGCAAGTGCCCGAGCGAGCTGGAAGGAGGGTCGCCATGAACCGTGCGCGTGCGCGCGTGGCGGCAGCCGTTCTGCTGGCGTGCGTCCTCGCCGGGGCGGCGCCCGCGCGCGCCGAGCGGGAGCCGACGCAGCTGGAAACGCTCATCGAGGCGTATCGCCGGCCGCTGGAGGACCCGCATCGGGGACGCCTCTACGAGGCGGTGGGCGAGCTGCTGCGGGCGGCCCGCGAGCTGCCCGAGGCCATAGACCTGGGCGACGTGAGGGAGGCCGTGCCGCTGCCGGAACCCGCGCCGGCCGCCGACACCGAAGAGCCGGCCGCCGAGGAGGTGGTCACGCCGGCCCCCGAACCGTCCCAGCCCGGACCCAAACCATGGCGCGCCGTGCTCGACCGGCCCGTCGTCGGCGACGAGGAGATGGCCCATGCCCTGTTTCTGGCCGGCTCGTTCGGGGAGGCTGCGCAGATATACCGCCGACTCAGGGAAGAGGACCCGGAAGATCCGCACCTGCTGCGGATGCTGCTCTTGAGCGAGAGGAACGCCGGCGACATGGTGGCGACCGCCGCGCTGCTGGCCGAGCTGAAGGCGAAGGACCCCGGGGCCGCCGAGTGGGCGGACTGGTTGGCCACCATGATCGCACTCGCCGAGGAGGCACCCGAAGGGACCGAATGAACGCGCTCTATGAGCAACTCGTGCATGCCTACCGCCGTGAAGAGGCGCTCTATGCCCGCGTGCTGGAGCTCGTCCAGCGCCAGGACGAGGTCATGGCCGCCGCGCCGGACCCGAGCTGCGTGCTCGAGCTCTGCGGCGACGTGGAGCGCTTGATGGCCGACATAGCCGCTGTCGAGGAGGCGGTCGGGCCGGCCAAGAAGCGCTGGGAGGAGACTCGCGAGGACCCGAAAGGCGAGCTGCGCGCCGTTCTCACGTCCATCGAGGCGATCATCGCCCAGGTGAGCGAAGTGCAGGAGCGCGTGCAGCGCCGGCTGCTGGACCACATCGAACGGCAGCGCCAGCAGACGGAGAGCGCCCGGGCCAGTGTCAACGCCAGCCGCGCGCGGCGGCTCTACCGCGCCGGATGAGGGGGAACACGTTGGGAGTGGCCGAGCAGAACGTGCAGACGCGCCCGGCCGAGCTGCAGGCGCTCGAGGATGCCTTCGCGCAGTTCTGCCAGCAGACCGCCCAGCTGCGCAGCGCCTACGAGGGCCTCAAGGCAGAGGCCGAGCGCATCAACCTGGAGCTGGAAGCCGCCAACCGCCAACTCCAGCGCAACGTGCGCGAGCTCGACGAGGCCTACAACTTCCAGCGGAGCATCCTGGAGAGCATCCCCTCCGCCGTGGTCGTCACCGACCTCGAGGGCAACATCAACACCTACAACGCGGCGGCGGAGCGGATGTGGGGAGTCGCCCGGGACCGCGCCCTCGGGCGGGGCTTCAGTGAGGTGCTCGGACCGCACGGCGACCTGCTGGCCGGCGTGCTGGCAGGGCGATGTCGGCGCGAGTCGGTCCGCCGCGAGCTGGGCGGCAAGCAGAGCAGGGCCATCTCCAGCACCGCCTGCCTGGTGGAAGACTCGGAGGGCCGGCCCATCGGCGCCGTCCAGGTGGACCGAGACATGACGAAGCTGTGCGAGCTGGAATCGCAGCTCCGCCATCACGAGAAGCTCGCCGACCTGGGCAGGATGGCCGCCGGGCTCGCCCACGAGATACGCAAGCCCCTGAACGGCATCAAGGGATTTGCGAGCCTGCTGGAACGGAAGATGGACGCCGGGGCCACCGACCGGCGCTACGTGGGCAACATCATGGGCGCCGCCGACCGCCTGAACGCCATGCTCGGGCGCCTGCTGGACTTCGCCCGCCCCGACGAGCCGCGGCTCGCCCGATGCGACCTGCGCGCCGAGGCCGAGCAGGTCGTCGAGTTCGTCCGGGCCGAGCAGCCGCACGGCCCGGCTGAGCTGGCCGTGGACGTACCCGAGCAGGCCCGCTGGGTCTGCGCCGATGCCGACAAGCTGAAGCAAGTCCTGCTGAACCTGGTGAAGAACGGGGTCGAAGCGCTCGAGGGGGAGGGAGAGGTGCGCGTGTCGGCCCGGCTCGCAGCCGACGGGGTGCGGGTGCAGGTGTGCGACACGGGAACGGGTATCCCTCCCCACGACCTCGCCCGCGTGCTGGAGCCCTTCTACAGCTCCAAGCGCGGCGGCACGGGGCTGGGTCTGCCCATTGCTGACCGGATACTGCAACTGCACGGCAGCCGACTCGAGGTCGAGAGCCGCCTCGGGGAGGGGACGTCCATGGCATTTGTGCTCAGGGCCGCTTGAGACGGAGGGGAGATGATACGGAAGGTGCTGGTGGCCGACGACGAGCCCATGGACAGGGAGCTGATGCAGGAGGTGCTGCTGTCCCTGGACGAAGGGCTCGAAGTGGCGACCGCCCGCGACGGTGCCGAGGCGTGCCGGCTGGTCGAGCAGGGCTGTTTCGACGTGGTCTTCACGGACCTGAAGATGCCGCAGCGGGGCGGCCTGGAAGTGCTGGAGACGGCCCGGGCCGGAGAGCCGCCCAGCGAAGTGGTGATCGTCAGCGGCTACGACGACGTGCCCACCGCCGTCGAGGCCATGAAGAAGGGCAGCTTCGATTACCTGCTCAAGCCCATATCGGCGGACCAGGTCGAGCTGCTCATCGGCAAGATCAAGGAGCGCCGCCGCCTCATCGAGCAGAACCGCTACCTCCAGGCCGAGCTGGCCGGCGGCGCCGGCGACATCGTGGGGCAGAGCAGCGCCATGGCGGACGTCTGCGCCAAGGCGCGGCACGTGGCAGGGACCGACGCCACCATCCTGCTCCAGGGCGAGAGCGGCACGGGCAAGGAGCTGGTCTCCCGGCTCATCCACCGATGCAGCCCGCGGCGCAAGGGGGCCTTCATCCGGGTCAACTGCGCCGCCCTCTCGGAGTCCATCCTCGAAAGCGAGCTGTTCGGGCACGAGCGGGGCGCCTTCACGGGCGCCCATTCTGCCAAGCCGGGCCGTTTCGAGCTGGCCGACGGCGGGACGCTGCTGCTGGACGAGGTGACGGAGACTTCTGAGAAGCTCCAGGCCGAGCTGCTCCGCGTGATCGAGGAGAAGGAGTTCGAGCGCGTCGGCGGCACGCGGACCATCCGCGTGGACGTGCGCATCGTTGCCACCACCAACCGCGACCTGGCCAGGGAAGTGGCCGAGCAACGGTTCCGGGAGGACCTGTACTACCGCCTGAACGTGGTGCCGCTGGTGCTGCCGCCCCTGCGGGAGCGGGACGGCGACGTGGAGCTGCTGAGCCGGCACTTCGCGCAGAAGTTCGCCCGGCGGCTCGGCAAACCGTGCCCGCGCCTCGAGGAGTCGGCGCTGGAGAAGCTGCGGCAATACGCCTGGCCGGGCAACGTGCGCGAGCTGGAGAACCTGATGCAGCGGCTGGTGATCATGGACACCGACGGCGCGCTCAAGGTGGGCGACCTGCCGCCCTACGTGACCGGCTCGGCCGGCCCGTTCGCCCGCGGCGACCGGGTGCTCGGGCCGACGCTGGCCGACGTGGAGCGCCAGGTGATCCTGAAGACGCTCCGGGAATCGGGCGGCAACCGCACGCGGGCGGCCGAGAGGTTGGATATCTCAACGCGGACGATCCGCAACAAGCTGAAGAAGTACCAGGACGAAGGCCACCTGGCGGAAAGTCCTTCCTGAAGTCGGCAGGACTTGCCGTCCCCGGCCGGCCTCCGTCGCCGCTACAGCCCCAAGGGGCTGTTCAGGACGCCCCTGGACCGCTGCATGGCGCGTCGTCCGGCGGCTTTTGGCACCTGGTTTGCACCCTGGCGGGCGGCGAGAGTGCGCCCCCGGCGCACAGGAGAAGGGCGATGGGATTGCTCGAAGCGGAAGCGATCGTTGGCCTGCTTCAGGCGGCCGACCGCAACCAGACCCTCATCGCCAACAACCTGGCGAACCTCAACACGCCGGGCTACCGCACCGCCCGCCTGCGCTTCGCCCGCCAGCTGGACGCCGTCCTGGACCGCGACGGCGGACTGCCCGACGGCAAGCTGATCGAGACGGAGGTCTACCGCCCCGGCTTCCTGGACGCCTCGCCGGACGGCAACGACGTCTCGCTGGCGCGGGAGGTGGTGGAGCTGAACAAGAACGCCCTGCGGATGCGGATGTACCTGGCGGCGCTTGGCGTCCGCATACACAAGCTCCGCCTGGCGATTGACGGCCGTTAGCCCCGGGAGGGCTGCTGACATGACGTCGGACAAGCTGTTCCGCTCGATGGAGATATCGGCCTCCGGCCTGCACGCCGAGTGGGTGCGCATGCAGGTGCTGGCCAACAACGTGGCGAACGCCGAGACCACCAGGGCCGAAGACGGCCAGCCCTACCGCAAGCAGCACGTCATCTTCAGCACGCTGATGGACGGCATGAACGGCGTGGCCGTGCGGGGCATCGTGCCCTCCGACGCGCCGCCCACGATGGTCTACAACCCCGGCCACCCCGACGCCAACGCCGAGGGGTTCGTGGCCATGCCGGACATCAAGGTGCCGCTCGAGATGGTTGACCTGCTCACCGCCAGCCGCGCCTATGAGGCCAACCTGGCGGCCATGAACAAGTTCCGGCAGATCTGCGAAGAAGCCATCAAGCTGCTGAGGTGACGAGCATGGAGCCCATCAACCACAACGTCGTCGGTGCGCTCGGCGGCTCGCACGCCGGCCCGGGGGCAGCCCAGGGCGCACCCGGAGAGGGCTTCAAGGAGCTGCTGACGCGCCACCTTGACGAGGTCAACCAGCTCCAGTTCGAGGCCGACAGGGCGCTGCGTGACCTGGTCACCGGCCAGACGGACAACCTCCACGGCGTGATCGTGGCCATGACCGAGGCGGACCTGAGCTTCCGGCTCATGATGCAGGTGCGCAACAAGCTCCTGGAAGCCTACAACGAAATCATGCGGATGCAGGTGTAACCCATGGCACTCGGCGACTCGACGGCGAAGCAGTACAGGGCGGTCTGGGCCGCGCTCTCGGCGGGGCATAAGCTCATCCTCGTGCTGCTCTGCTTCGTGAGCGTGGCCGCCGTCGTGGGCGTGGCCTTCTGGGCCGGCGAGCCGGACTACCAGATGGCCTACACGGACCTGAGCTCTAAGGAATGCGCCTCGCTGGTGGCGGCCCTCAAGGACGCCGGCATCGCCGCGCGGGTGGCGGAGGACGGCACGGCCGTCATGGTCCCGTCGGCCAGGATGTACGAGGCCCGCATGGCGGCCGCCGAGAAGGGGATATCCGCCGGCACGGGCGGCGGGTTCGAGGCGTTTCGCGACCCCAAGATCGGCATGACGCCCTTCGCCGAGCGCGTCAACTACATCAGCGCGCTCCAGAGCGAGCTGGCCACCACCATCACGTCCCTGGAGGCGGTCGTCTACGCCCGTGTGCACGTTGTCCTGCCGGAACGCACGGTCTTCCGCAAGGACCAGCGCCGCGCCAGCGCCTCCGTGCTGGCGGTCACGCGGGCCGGGCAGGCCCTGCGCCGCGAGGAGGTGCTCGGCATCGCCAACCTGGTGGCTTCGGCCGTGGAAGGGCTCTCGCCGGAGGACGTGACCATAACCGACGGGCGCGGGCACGTCCTGGCCGGCGCCGAGGGCGACGGCCCCGAGATGGTCGCCGACGACCAGTTCGCCTACCGCCAGCGCGTCGAGGCCTACCTCTCGGAGAAGGCCGAGTCCATGCTGGCCAAGGTCATCGGCTACGGCCGTTGCGAGGTGAGGGTCAGTGCCGAGCTCGACTTCCAGGACAGCCGGGAGACCAAGCGCACCTACGACCCCGACAAGAAGGTGGTGGTCACCGAGAAGATAGAGAGCACCAAGACCACCGGCGGCGGCACGGAGGTGGGCGGCCCGGTCGGGGCGGCCGGCAACGTGCCGGGGGAGGAGCAGGCCGCCTCCTCGCGCCCCGCAGCGGCCCAGCTGAGCACCACCGAGAACATCCAGACCGAATACGAGGTCAGCGAGTCCGTGCTCGAGACCGTCAACCGCGGCGCCAGCATCAAGAGGCTCACGGTGGCGGCGTTCGTAGACCTCTCGATCCCTCCCGCCGAGAGCGGCGCCGAGGGCGCAACGCCGCCGACGCTCCTGGACATCGAGCGGGCCATCAAGGACGCCGTCGGTTTGGACGAGACGCGCGGCGATTCGCTGAAGATAGTCGAGGCCAGCTTCCACCCCGTCACGGCCGAGCTGGACGAGGTCTCCGCGGGCGCGCCTGAGTGGCTGGTGACGGCAGGGCAGTACTTCGCCATAGGCGCGCTGGGGCTTGTGCTGCTGCTGGTCTCCCGCCGCGTGCTGAGGAACATCGAGGCGGCCGCCCCGCGCCGCGTCGTCGTGCCCGAGGTGATGGGGGCCGAGGGCGAACTGCTGGCTGCCCGCCCGAACCAGGATGAGATGATCCACCGCGAGATCAGCAAGTTCGTGCAAGAGAACCCCGAAGCGGCCGGCCGCATGCTGGAAGGCTGGGTCGAAGGAGAGGAGTGAGAGGCAGCCGTGGCAACTGAACTCAGCGGTGCCCAGAAGGCCGCCATGCTGGTCATGGCGCTGAAGGAAGAGCAGGCCGCCGCGCTGCTGCGCAACATGAGCGACGGCTCCCTCAGCAAGCTCCGCAAGGCGGCCGAGAGCCTGGACGTGGCCCGCATCGGCAACGCCGAGAAGCGGGCCGCTCTCCAGGGGTTCCTGCAGCGGCAGCGCAAGGGCGGCTTCTTCCTGGGAGACCCCGACGAGAGGTTCCGCAAGGTGCTGGCCCGCGCCAAGGGCGAAGAGGGCCTCCGCCAGATCTACGGGGGCGGCGCCGAGCGCGCCCCCGAGGACGAGGAGAAGAAGTCCGCTCAGGAGTTCATCGAGGAGGCCCTTGAAGAGCAGGTGGCCGCCGTGCTGGCCAAGGAGAGCATCCGCTCGGCCGCCGTGCTGCTGTCCAAACTGTCGGGCGAGAAAGCGGGCCGCATCCTCAACATGCTCGAACAGGACCAGCGGGAAGCCGTCGTCGAGCGGATCATCACCAGCGAGAACATCCCCCCGGAGGTAGCCGACGAGATCATAGACGGCTTCCGGCAGAAGATCGAAGAGATGGGCGCCGAGGGCGAGATGGCCAGCGAGGAGCGGCGCGCCAAGGAACTGGCCCGGATGATCGCCACGCTCGACCGCGAGTCCCAGGACCGCGTGCTGTCCCAGATCGGCGACCGGGATCCCGAGCTGGCCGACAAGGTGGAGCGGCTGATCTTCGGGTTCGACGACCTGTTGAAGGTCAGCAGCAAGTCCATGCAGGAGCTGTTGCGCAACGTAGAGGTGTCTCAGATCGCCATGGCCCTGAAGGGCGCCCCCGAGCAGATACACCAGAAGTTCAGCTCCAACATGTCGCAGCGCGCGCAGGAGCGGGTCGGCGAGGAGCGCGAGATGGCCGGGCGCGTGCCCCTCTCGGAGGTGATGGAGGCGCGCGAGCAGATCATGAAGGTCGCCCGCAAGATGTACCGCGAGGGCGACCTGGTCGTCGAGATAGGGGATGAGCAGTATGTCGAGTGAGCTGCCGCCGCTGCGGCTCAGCCGGCCGCTGCGTGCCGTCCGCACGGCGCAGCGACCCCAGGCGAAGCCGACCCGGGAGGCCGCGTCGGCGGAGGACCGGCTGCTGGCCGAGCAGAGACGGCGGCTCGAGGCGCTGGCCGACGAGCTGGCCCGGCGCGAGGAGGCCCTGGCCCGACGGGAGGCCGAGCTGGCCGACACGCAGCGGGCCGTCGAAGAGAGGCTGGAGGAGCTGGCCGGCCTCATCAGCAGCGTCAGGGAGGAGAAGACCGAGCTGCTCGAGGCCAGCGAGGAAGAGATAGTCTCCTTCAGCCTGAGCATCACCGAGAAGGTGCTCCAGTGCGAGATAGAGAACGGGCGCTACAAGATCGGCGAGGTGGTGAAGTCCGCCCTCAGGGCCATCAGGGACAAGGGGTCGCTCGTGGTCAGGGTCAACCCCCGCGACTACGACCTGACGGTGGCCGCCGTGGAGAGGATGGAGCGGACCTATGGCACGACGCGCGTCACGTGCGTGCCCGACGAGTCCATCCCGCTGGCCTCCTGCTGCATCGAGACGGACTCGGGCAAGATCTTCTCCGAGATACCCGGCCGGCTGAAGCGCATCGAAAGCAGCCTGGTCAAGAAGAACGGTGAGGCGCATGGCGTTTGACCTGGAGCACTACAGGGCCAGGGTCGCCGGCGTGGACTGCATGTCCTACGAGGGCGAGGTGGCGCGCGTGACCGGCTCCATCATCGAAGCCCGGAGCCCGGCGCTCGGCCTCGGCCAGCTCTGCGCCATCTATCCGCGCCACGGGCGCGCAGACCGCTCCGTGCAAGCCGAGGTCATAGGCTTCCGCGAGCGGACCACCGTGCTGATGCCCCTGGAGCGGCTCAACGGCGTGCAGGCGGGCGACCGGGTCGTCTCCGCGCCGGCGGGCCTGGTGGTGGGGCTGAGCCGCAGCCTGCTCGGGCGCGTGGTGGATGGTCTGGGCCGCCCCATTGACGGCGGGGACGACATGTCGTGCCCCGACGAGGCGCCGATTGACGGCCCCTCGCCCCATCCCCTGAGGCGGCCGCCCATCACCGAGGTCTTCCGCACGCAGGTGCGGGCCATTGACGTGGCCCTGACCCTGGGCAAGGGTCAGCGGGCGGGCATCTTCTCCGGCAGCGGCGTCGGCAAGAGCACGCTGCTCGGTCAGATCGCCCGCAGTTCCGAGGCCGACGCCAACGTCATCGCCCTGATCGGCGAGCGCGGCCGGGAGGTGGGGCACTTCATCAAGGAGAACCTCGGCCGCTACGGCCTGACGAAATCCGTCGTCGTGGTCGCCACGGCCGACGCCCCGCCGCTGCTGAAGGTGAAGGCGGCCTTCACCTCGACCACCATTGCCGAGTACCTGCGCGACTGCGGCATGGACGTGCTCTACATGATGGACTCTCTGACGCGGGTGGCGAACGCGCAGCGGGAGGTGGGACTGGCCGCCGGCGAGCCGCCCACGACGCGCGGATATCCGCCCTCGGCCTTCTCGCTGCTGCCGACCCTCACCGAAAGGCTCGGCAACTCCGAGCGCGGCAACATCACGGGCATCTACACAGTGCTGGTGGAGCGGGACGACTTCACCGAGCCGGTGGCGGACACGGTGCGGGCGACCCTGGACGGGCACATCGCCCTGGCGCGCCAGCTCGCCGAACGCGGCCATTACCCGGCCATAGACGTGCTGGGCAGCGTCAGCCGCGTGATGAGACAGGTGGTCAGCAAGGAACACCTCGACGTGGTGCGGCGGCTCAAGGCCATCCTGAGCACATACCGCGAGGCGGAGGACCTGATCAAGATAGGCGCCTACGCCCACGGCAGCAGTCCCCCCATTGACAAGGCTATCGAGCTCATGCCCGAGCTGGACCGGATGCTGTGTCAGGGCATCGAGGAGACAGAGGGCCTCGAGAGCGCCCTGGCGAAGTTCAGAAAGGTGACCGACCGCTGGGAGTTCTGACGGGCCGGCGTCGGGCGTGACGCCAGCTATGCGAGGAGCGGACATTGGCAGCGTCGTTCACGTTCAGGTTCCAGAAGCTCCTGGACCTGAAGGAGAAGCAGGAGCGGGCGCTGGAGATCGAGCTGGCCCGCCTGGAGAGGGCGGTGCTGTCCCAGCAGGCAGCGCTGGACGGCTGGCGGGGCGCCCGCAGCGAGACCTTCCAGCAGATGCGGGAGGCCCGGCTCCGCGGTGACCTGGCCGAGAACGCCCGCTGCGCCGGCTACCTGCACCACGTGCGCGCCAGGGTGGAGCAGTGTCGCGCCGCCCTGGACGAGCTGCGCACCCGGCGGGAGGGCGTCCGTGAGGAACTGCGCAGCGTGATGCAGTCGCGCAAAGTGCTGGAGAACTACAGGGACAGGCTCAGGGCCGAGTTCATGGCCGAGCAGGAGAAGACCGAAGAGCGGACCATCGAGCTGCACGCAGCTCGGAAGTTCATTGGAGTTGAGGGCACGCCATGAAGAAGGTAGCGATACTCGTCGTGGCCCTGGCGCTGGCGGCTGTGCTTTTCGGGGCCAGTTTCGTTGCAGTGGTGGGGATGCGCGGGGGGCTGGGGGCATCGCACGCGAAGCTCGCCCGGCTGCCCCTGATCGGAGGCATGCTCAAGGTGCAGCCGGAACCGGAGTCCGAGGCCCAGCAGCAGTCCCCGCCCGATGAACCGCTGCCGGAAGGCAGGGACGTGCCCTTCCTGCGGTTCGGGCCCCAGGAGAGGCTCAAGCGGCTGGTGGAGGAGCTCCAGGCCAAGCAGACGGAGCACGAGACGGCCGTGCGCGAGCTGGAACGCCGCGCGCGGGAACTCGACGCCTGGGAAAGCCAGCTCACTGCCGAACGGGACGCGCTGCGCGCCCGCTTCACGACCGAGAAGGAGGAGCTGGTCGGGCTCAAGGAGGACCTGGCCCGCCGGCAGGCTGAGCTGGACGCGCGGCAGGTGCTGATCGCCCAGACCGAAGAGGCCAACATCAAGAAGACCGCCGAGATCTACGCCAAGATGGCCCCTGAGAGGAGCTCCGAGCTGCTCACCGCGATGTACGGCGACGGGCAGCAGGATACCGTGGTCAAGATCATCTACATGATGCAGGACCGAAGCGCGGCCAAGGCGCTGGAAGCGATCACGGACCCGAAGATAGGCGCCGAGATTACGCAGGCGCTCAAGCAGATCGGCAAGGAAGTGCAACCCGGAGGCTGAACCATGGACATCGCCACCATGCTGGGTGCGGTCGCGGGCTTCGTGCTCATCGGCGGGGCCATCTTCATCGGCGGCGGGGCGGGCGCATTCTTCAACGTGCCGGCCATTCTGATCACGGTCGGCGGCACGGCCTGCGCCACGCTGGTCCACTTCCCCCTGGCCGAGGTGCTGAGGATCTTCAGCGTTGTCAAGCGCACCTTCGCCGTCAACATCCCCCCCGCCGACAGGGTCATCGCCGACATGTCCGAGTACGCGCGCACGGCCCGGCGGGACGGCGTGCTCGCCCTCGAGGACAGCATGAGGAACTGCGGGGACGACTTCCTGGGGAAGGGCCTGCAACTGATCATTGACGGCACCGAGAGCGACCAGATCCGCGAGGTCATGCTCATCGAGCTGAACACGCTCCAGCGGCACAACAAGCTGGGCGCCAGCATCCTCTCCTTCATGGGCGAGGCGGCCCCCGCCTTCGGCATGATAGGCACGCTCATCGGCCTGGTGCAGATGCTCCGCCAGCTCGACGACCCCTCCATGATCGGCGTGGGCATGGCGACGGCTCTGCTGACCACCTTCTACGGCGCACTGCTGGCCAACCTGTTCTTCATCCCCCTGGCCGGCAAGCTCACCACCCGCGCCAAGGAGGAGGAGACCATCCGCCAGATGATGATCGAGGGACTCGAAGGCATACAGGGCGGTGTCAACCCCAGCGTGCTCGAGGACAGGCTGATGTCGTTCCTGGCCCCCGGCGAGAGGGCGCGTGCCGCCTGAGAGGCGGACCGGAGGGACGCGATGGACGAAGAGCAAAAGGGCGGCGCACCCACCTGGATGCTCACCTACGGCGACTCGGTGACGCTGCTGGTCACGTTCTTCGTGCTGCTGCTGACGTTCTCGACGCCGAACCCGGAGGACTTCCAGCAGCTCGCCACGGGCCTGTGCCAGGGGGCGCGCACAGTGGGCCTGTTCGGCGGCTCTTACGAGCGCAACGCCCTGGCCCTCGAGCAGCGCCGGCTCATGACCGGCCGGCTCGACGCCGAGGGGGCCGAAAACGCCCCGACCCACAGCGACGCGCCGCTCTCCGAGCTGATCTACCACTACGCTGACATTGACGTCGCGCAACTGCCCGAGTTGAAGGGCGCCGTCGTCATCCGCATACCGCTGGTCGACCTGTTCGGAACGGGCGTGCAGCTCACCGAGAGCGGGGCGGGCGCCCTGGATCACGTCGTGCGCATGGCCAGAGCCCAGTCCTACAGCGTCATCGTCCGCGTGGAGGTGGGCGACGCCTTCCCGCCGCCGCAGCGCCGGAACCGATCCCTGCTGCTGGGCACGCGGGTGCTGGGCTACCTGCGGGAGAACGCCGCCGACGCCTGCAAGGACCTGGGGCTGAGCGACACCGTGCAACTGGCCCATTCCGCCCTGCCGGCGGATCACTGCGAGATCACCATGCTGGAGATCTGAACCATCCCGTCCACGACCCCACAACCCGGCAGCGAAGAGGAAGCCAAGGGCGCGCCGCGTTACCTGGTGGCCTACTGCTCGATCATGACGCTGCTGCTGGCGTTCTTCATCATCCTGCAGGCCTTCGCGTCCGTCCAGGAAGAGGGCCTCTTCTATGCGGGCCAGGGCTCGTTCATCAGGGCGCTGAAGACCTTCGGCCTGGGCGGCGTGCTGAACCGGCGGGGCGGCAGGATGATCCAGAACACCGCGGGGCCGCGATACCGGGCGACCGAGGGCTCGGAGATGCCACCCAAGCAGCGGCGCATTGATCCGGAGGTGGAGCAGGCCCAGCAGGCTCTGGCGGCGCTCGAAGACCAGTTCGACATGCGCGAGGCAACCGGCGGCGTCGGCTACCGGGTCGAGCTGTCCACTCCCTACGTTCCCCAGTCGGCCGAAGGGCCGCTCGGGGAGGAGGAGCGCCAGTTCCTGGAGGAGCTGGCGCCCCGAGTGGAGAGCGTGCTGCTGGCGCGCGGCTTTGTGGTGCGCATAACGGCTGTGAGCGCGCCCGGGGGTGCCGACGAGGCGGGCCGGCTCGGCGCGGGCCTGGCGTCGGCCAACCGGATGCGGGAGGGCCTCATCGCGGCCATGAGCCCGCCGGCCAGGGCGCTCGCGCAGCACAGGATCTACTCCTTCGTGCGCACCGACCACAACGCGCCCCCCGGCCAGGCCACCCAACTCAAGGTTGACATCCTGCTGACCAAGCCCTATCTGCGCCAACTCGGAGAAGAGGGAGCGGAGCACCATGAGACTGCTGCGAGGAGCTGAACGAAGGGCGGGCCTCGCCTCGCCCTTGTTGATTGTGGGCCTTGGTGTTGTCCTGGTGGCGGTGGCCCTCGGCCTGGCGGCCGCCTATGCCCTGACCGGAAGCTCCGCCTCGGGCGGCGGGCCGAGCCCCGGCTCGGCCGAGCGCGCAGGCGGCGGGGTGGACTACGATTACGTGCCTTTCGGCTCGACCGTGGTGAACCTGTCGGGCGGCCGGCTGACGCGCTACCTCCAGGTGAACATCACTCTGAAGGTGCCCGAGGGCGCCGGCGGCGCCGTCGGCCAGTGCGTGGAGGGTGAGAAAGCTACCTTCAAGAACTGGCTCATCACCTACCTGTCCGACAAGCGGCTGGACGAGGTGGAGGGCGCCGCCGCCATCCGCCGGCTGCAGCGCGAGATACAGGACGGCTTCAACGTGATCCTCGCCGACAGCGGCGCCGCTGACAAGGTGGAGGCCGTGCTCTTCGAGGAGTTCAACGTGCAATGAGCTCCGCTGACGACAGCAAGTTGAGCCACGAGGAGGTCGAAGCCCTCCTGGAGGCCACGCGCGAGGAGGAAGCCCCGCCCGAGAGGGCCGAGCCCGCCCGGCGCGTGCACAGCTACGACTTCCAGCAGCCCAGCCGCTTCAACAAGGCGGCCCTGGAGCAACTCAGGAAGATAAACGACGGGCTCACCGAGAGCGCCGGCGCCCACGCCGCCCGCCTGCTCCGCACGGCCGTGAAGACGCAACTGGTCAGCATGGAGCAGATGAAATGGGAGAACTTCGTCGAAGAAGCGGGCGACTCCGTGGCGGGGTTCGTCTTCGAGCTGGAGCCGCTCGGCTGCAAGGGCCTGCTTACGACGGGGCGGGCGTTTGCCGCCTCGTGTCTGGACCGCATGATGGGCGGCACCGGCGAGGCGGGCGACGAGACACTGGAGTTCACCGACCTTGACGTGCGGACCATGGCCGCTTTCCTGCGAGGCTTCCTGGCCCCTCTGCCGGAGCTGTGGCAGAACATCGGCGAGTTCCAGGTCCGCCTCGGCGCGTTCGTGCAGGACCTGGGCAGCCTGGACCTCTACAGCCCGGACGAGGACCTGTTCCAGCTCTGCTTCCTGCTCCAGGGGAGCGCCGGGTCGGGGCAGGTGGCCCTCTCGGTGCCCTTCCAGGCGGTCAGGTCGCTGCCGCCGCAGGGCGATGAGGACGGCGAGGCCGCTGCCGCCGTGGTCATGAGTGAGGAGGCCGTCGAGGCGGGGCTGCGCGAAAGCCTGCGCCGCACGTCCGTGGAGCTGAGTGTCGTGCTTGGCGCGGCTGACATCAAGGTGGCCGACCTGGTCAGTGTCGAACCCGGGGACGTCATCGTGTTGGACAGGCGCATCGGCGCCGCCCTCGACGTGCGGGTCAACGATAGGATGAAGTTCCGGGGCTATCCCGGCATCTCACAGGGCAAGTACGCAGTGAAGCTCGTAACGGAGGAGTGATCGCGATGGCCGACGAAGACGCCGGCGCGCCCGCAGAGGCACAGGACGAGAAGCTGACGAGCCGCGCCGCCGAGTTCGGCGAGCTCACCGACGAGGCGCAGGGGCCGGGGCTGAGCCTGGACCTCGTGCTCGACATCTCCATGCCCGTCACCGTGGAGCTGGGACGCACTTCCATGCCCGTGCGCGAGCTGCTGCAATTGCGCACCGGCTCGGTGGTGGAGCTCGACAAGATGGCCGGCGATCCCATTGACCTCTACGTCAGGGACGTGCGCTTCGCCCGAGGCGAGGTCGTGGTGGTGGACAACAACTTCGGGATGCGCGTCACCGAGATCATCCACCCCCAGCACCGCATCAAGGAGCTGGGCAAGGCCCGGTCCGAGGGTTGACAACTCTAACGGGCGTTGAGAAACCCGACGCTCCTTTCATCCCCGCCCGTTGCAGCGCCCGCCCGCCCGTCGGGCCGGGCGCGCGCTCCCGCCTTGCGAAGCCCTAAGCGGTTGCTATGAAGAGACTTAGGGCTTTCTTCGCACGGGGCCCCTGCATGGCCGATCTCCCTCCGGTGTGGCACGCCGGTTGCGCCTGTGGCTCCCGTTCCCAGTGAGGGAAAGGAAGGCGTACGCATGCCCGCCGCCCGTCGTGTCCGGCAGTCTGCCGTCATGCTGATCCTCCTCCTGGCCCTGCCGGCAGGGGTGGGCTTCGGTGCATCCGAGAGGGGATCCGGTCGGGCGCCGGGCGTGCTGCCGATGGGCGGGGTCGGCGCGGCCCCGCAACCTGTGCGTTGGGAGGTGGAGGCGCCGCGCATCCCGTGGTGGCGCCTGATCACGGGCACGGCGGCGGTCGGCGCGCTCATCTGCGGTGGCGTCTACCTGCTGAAGCGCCTCAACGGCGGGGTGCCTTTCACGCGCGGCCGTTACCTGGAGGTCATCGAGGCGCGCCCCATCGGGCGGAACCTCCAGCTCTTCCTGGTGCGCGTGGCGGACAGGGTGCTGCTGCTTGCGGCGGCCAACGGCAACGTGGCGCGCGTGGCCGAGCTGGACGCCGAGGAGCTGCCCGAGGCCGACACCGCCGCCGCGCCGGTGGGCCTGGACGGGTTCAGGTCGCTGCTGAAGAGGGTGGCGGGGGTGCGGCAATGAAGCGGGCGGCGGCGGTTGTGGCGATACTGGCGCTCGGCTGCGCCCTCTGCGCACCGGTTGCGGCCGAGGAGCCGGCGGCCCCCATGCCGAGCCTCTCGGACGTGAGTCGGCTGGCCGGCCGCATCGGCGACGAAGCGCCGGAGACCTTTGCGACGCCCATCAAGGTCCTCCTGCTGCTCACGCTCTTGAGCGTCATACCCTCGGTGCTCATCCTGACCACGGCCTTTACGCGGATCGTCATCGTGCTGGCCTTCATCCGGCAGGCGCTGACCACGCGGAACATCCCTCCGGGCCAGGTGGTGGTCGGGCTGGCGCTGTTCCTGTCCTTGTTCGTCATGGCGCCGACGCTGGCCCGCATCAACGCCGAGGCCCTGCAGCCGTACCTGTCGGGCAGCATGCCGGCCGAGATGGCCATCCAGCGGGGCACGCAGCCGCTACGGGACTTCATGTTCGGCCAGGCGGGCGAGGGAGAGCTCTTGCTGTTCCTGCAGATGAGCGGCGCGCCCGAACCGTCCACGCCGGCCGACGTCCCCACGTACGTGCTGATCCCGGCCTTCGTCGTGAGCGAGCTGAAGACGGCCTTCCAGCTCGGCTTCGTGCTGTTCCTGCCCTTCCTGGTGGTGGACCTGATCGTCGCGTCGGTGCTGCTGTCCATGGGCATGATCATGCTGCCGCCCGTGATGATATCGGCCCCCCTGAAGATCCTGCTCTTCGTGCTGGTTGACGGGTGGCGTCTGATCACCGAGTCCCTCATCTTCAGCTTCGGCGGAGCGTGACGGATGACCCAGCAGATGGTGGTGTTCCTGGCGCGGCGCACCCTGGTGACGGGGCTGATGGTGGTGGGGCCAATGTTGCTTGCCGGGCTGGTGGTCGGGGTGGCGGTCGCCATCTTCCAGGCCGTCACCTCTATCCGCGAGATGACGCTGACCATGATCCCCAAGATCCTCACGGTCGTGGGCGTGCTGATCTGGCTGCTGCCCTGGATGCTGAGTGTCATAGTGGCGTACACGGCCAGTATGCTGCAGTGGCTTCGGGTCTTCTAAGAGCGAGTGATGGGCCTTGATGAGCTGATGACGTTCGTCCTCGTGCTGGTGAGGGTGGGGTGCATCTTCGCGTTCCTCCCCATTCTGGGCCAGGGCAATGCGCCACGGCCCGTCAAGGCGCTCGTGGTGGTTGCCGTCTCGACCGTGTTGCTGCCGGTTGTCGGCGCTTCGGCCTCGGTCAGCGCGTGGGACCCGGTGCATTTCGTCCTCTTCGGGATGGCCGAGGTGCTGTTCGGGTGCCTGATGGGCTTGAGCGCGAACCTGGTGTTCAAGGCCCTGCGCATCGCCGGCGAGATGGTGGGCCAGCAGATGGGCATGGCGCTGGCGCACGTGGCGGACCCCGTGACGGGCGGGGACTCGACCCTGGTGGGCACCTTCTGCGAGCTGGTCGGCCTGCTCGTGTTCTTGAGCGTGGGCGGGCACCTGTGGATGCTGCAGGCCTTGCACGACAGCTTCACGCAGTGGCCGCTGGGCGCGTTCCTGGCCCCGGACTTCGTGCGGCGGGTCACCGTGTCGNTCAGCCGCCACCCACAGCTTCGTGATGGCGTTCCAGCTCGCCTCCCCGCTGCTGCTGCTCACGTTCATGGTCAGCCTGACGATGGCCATCATGGCCCGTCTCGTGCCGGAGATGAACATCCTCATCGTCGGCTTTCCGGTGAGGATCGGGGTCGGCCTGGTCGGGCTGACGCTGTTTGTGCCGCTCCTGGTGCGCTACAGCAGCGAGGTGTCCCGCATGGTGGTGACCTTCATCTCCGGGGTGGCAGGCGGCGCTTAGAGTGAAAGGACGTCCGGCGCATGCCGCCGAACGAAGCAGACCAGCAGAAGACCGAAAAGCCAACGCGGCGCAAGCGGGAACGCGCCCGGCGCGAAGGCATGGTGGCCCAGAGCGCCGAGGTGAACAACGCCCTGGTCCTGCTGGCGGCCGTCGGCGCCCTGACGCTGTTCGGCACCTACACCTTCGGCGCCATGGCGGGCCAGATGGCCGGCCGGTTAGGCGGCCTTCACGTGCCCGAAGTCACCCTTGGCGGCGTGCGTCCCGTGCTCTGCGAGTCCGTGGCTACGGTGGCCAGGGCCGTCGCTCCCATCATGGTGTTCACCGGGCTGGTGGGCCTGCTCTGCTCGCTGGTGCAGACGGGAGTCCTGTTCACGCCGAAGCGGCTGTCGCCCAATCTGGCGCACATCAACCCGGTGGCGGGGTTCAAGCGGCTGTTCTCGCTCACGTCGCTGGCGCGGCTGGCCGTGTCCCTGGTGAAGCTCGTTGCCATCGGCCTGATCGTCTACACGCTGGTGAGCAGTCGGCTGGTGTGGTTCTTCGCGGCCATCGGCAAGAGCACGTGGGGCATCCTGGAGACGGGGCGTCGCCTGTGCATGTCGCTGGCGCTGCGGGTGGTGGCCGCGATGGTGGCCGTGGCGGTGGCCGACTACGCCTGGCAGCGCTGGCGCTTCGAGAAGAGGCTGATGATGAGCCGCACGGAGCTGAAGGAGGAGCACAAGCGGGACGAGGGCGACCCGGAGGTCAGGGCCCGCCAAGCCCAGGTGCGCCGCGCGCTGGCCCGCAGCCGCATGATCCAGGCCGTGCCGACGGCCGACGTCGTGGTGACCAACCCCACGCACATCGCCGTGGCCCTGCGCTGGGACGAGAAGAAGATGGCCGCCCCGCAGGTCGTGGCCAAGGGCGAGAGCTGGCTGGCCGAGCGCATCAAGCAGATCGCCCGCCTGCACGGCGTGCCCGTGCTGGAGCGCAAGGTGCTCGCCCACACGCTCTACGAGGCCGTGGAGGTGGGCATGGAGATACCGCCCAAGCTCTACTACGCCGTGGCCGAGGTGCTGGCCTTCGTGCTGAGGAAACGCCGCAAGAGGTGAGGAGGACCCCTGAACAGTGGCCGGGCCGATAGACAGAGCCAGTTCATTCCTGGTGCGCCACAGCGACATCGTGCTGGCGGGCGGCGTGATGGGCATCCTCATCGCCATCATCATCCCCCTGCCCACCGTCGTGCTGGACGTGCTGCTCACGTTCAACATCGCCTACGTGCTGCTGCTCCTGATGGTGGTGCTGGGGGTCAACAGCCCGCTGGAGCTCTCCACGTTCCCCTCGCTGCTGCTGATCGGCACGCTGTTCCGCCTGGCGCTGAACGTGGCGTCTACGCGGCTGATCCTGCTGCATGCCTACGCGGGCAAGGTGATCGAGTCCTTCGGCGAGTTCGTAGTCGGCGGGCAGATGGTGGTCGGGCTCATCATCTTCCTGATCCTCATCGTCATCCAGTTCATCGTCATCACCAAAGGCGCCGAGCGGATATCGGAGGTGGGGGCGCGCTTCACGCTGGACGCCATGCCGGGCAAGCAGATGAGCATAGACGCCGACCTGAGCGCCGGCCTCATCAACGAGCAGGAGGCGCGCGAGCGGCGCCGCACGATCGTACAGGAGGCGGACTTCTACGGCGCCATGGACGGCGCCAGCAAGTACGTGCGCGGCGACGCCATTGCCGGCATCGTGATCGTGTTCATCAACATCGTCGGCGGCATCATCATCGGCCTGAGCCGCGGCATGAGCGTGGCCCAGGCTCTGCGCACCTACTCCCTGCTGACCGTCGGCGACGGGCTGGTCACGCAGATACCGGCCGTCATCATGTCCACGTCGGCCGGCATACTGATCACCAAGTCCGCCAGCGACAGGGGGCTCAGCAAGGAGCTGGGCGCGCAGGTGTTCGCCAACCCGCGCGCCATCGCGGCGGCGGCCGCCATCATCTTCGGCTTCATGCTGATGCCGGGGCTGCCCACACTGCCGTTCCTGGTGCTCGGCCTCATGCTGACGGGCGTCTACTTCACCATCCGGGAGAAGGGGCGCCAGAAGGCGGCCCCCAAGGCTGCCGCGGAGCAGGCGGTGCCGGCCGCCGAGTCCGAGGAGCGGCTCATTCAGTCCCTGCTGGAGCCGGACCGCATCGCCGTAGAGGTCGGCTACAACCTGGTGCAGCTCATTGACCCCCAGAGGGGCGGCACGCTGCTGGAGCGCATCAAGGCCCTGCGCAAGCGGTTCGCCCGGGAGCTGGGCATCGTGCTGCCGAAGATACGCATCCTGGACGACGTGGAACTGGACACCAACCAGTATCGCATCAAGCTGATGGGCCACAAGGTGGCCGAGGGCGAGATACACCCCGGCTGGCTGATGGCCATGAAGCCCGAGGGCGAGCCCGTCGGACTGGGCGGCATCCGCACCACCGAGCCCTCCTTCGGCCTGCCCGTGGTCTGGATCACCCGCAGCGAGAAGGACGACGCCCAGGCCAAGGGCTTCACCGTCGTGGACGCCGAGTCGGTCTTCATCACCCACATGGCCGAGGTGCTGCGCAGGCACGCCCACGAGATCCTGAACCGCCAGGGCGTCCAGGGGCTGCTCGACAACGTCAAGAAGGACAACCCCGCCATCGTGGAGGAGCTGGTGCCCGACGTGTTGTCGCTGGCGCAGGTCCAGCAGGTGCTCCAGAGCCTGTTGGCCGAGGGCATACCCGTCAGCAACCTCTCCTACATCCTGGAGAAGCTGGGCAACTACGCCCCGCACACCAAGGACCCCACCACGCTGTGCGAGCTGGTCAGGAAGTCTCTGGGGCGGGCCATCTGCGCCAAGTTCAGCGACGACGAAGGCAACATCAACGCACTCAGCTTCGACCCGCACCTGGAAGAGGAGCTGCGCCAGTCCGTGGAGCAGACCGACGGCGAGACGCGCATAAGCCTGCCGCCGGCGCGCATGCGCCAGATCATCGCGGGCATATCGGAGCAGACCCGCGAGGCCTTCCGCGCCGGCGCCGACACCGTGATCCTGGTGGAGTCGCAGATACGTCCCTACGTGCGGGGCATCGTCAGCCGGGTCTTTCCCGACATACCCGTCATCTCCTACGACGAGATCGCCGACGACGTGCACGTGCGCAACGTGGGCGTCATCAACGCGCTGCAACCCGAAATGGCCGCGGCTGCCGCTGGGCCGGGGGCGCCATCGTCCGCCGCCTTCGATGGGGCAGGGAGGACGCCGTGAGCGAAGCGCCGCGCAGACCCCGCATACTGGCCGTGACAAGCGGCAAAGGCGGCACCGGCAAGACGAACCTGGCGGCGAATCTGGCCCTGTGCCTGCGGATGTTCAAGGTCGAGGTGCTGCTGGTGGACGCCGACCTGGGGCTGGGCAACGTGGACGTGCTCCTCGGGCTGGACGTGCGGCACAACCTGCGTGACGTGGTGCGGGACGAGTGCGGCGTGGAGCAGATCGTGGTGGAAGGTCCCCGCGGGCTCAGGATACTGCCCGGCGCCTCGGGCGTAGAGGAGATGGTCAGGCTCAGCGACCAGGAGCTGGCCCGCCTGCTGGAAAAGATCGATCGCTACTGCTCGCAGATGGACTTCGTGGTGGTGGACACGGCGCCGGGCATCTCGCCGGGCGTCATCAGCTGCCTGCTGGCGGCCGACCAGGCCCTGCTGGTGGTCAGTCCCGAGCCGACGGCCGTGACGGACGCCTACGCGCTGCTCAAGGTGCTCAGCCGCCGGCCGGGGGGCAGGGACAAGCCCGTCTCGGTGGTCATGAACCAGATCGGCAGCAGGGAGGAGGCCCTGCGCAGTTTCGACCGGCTGCGAAGGACCGTTGCGCGATTCCTGCAGATGGACATCGAGTACCTGGGCGCCGTGGCCTGGGACGAGACCGTCGTGCAGGCTGCCAAGAGGCAGGTGGCTTTCGCCACGCACTACGCCGGCGCGCCGTGCAGCCGGGACGTGCGCAAACTCGCGGCCCGGCTGGTCAGCTCGGCGCGCGGCGGATCGGCCGACATGGGCCGGTTCTTCCGGTCCGTCAGTGAGGTGCTGAATGAATAGGCTGCCCAGGAACGTCGCCCTCCTCGGCGCCATACTCGCTTTTTGTGCGGCGTTGCTGGCGGCGCTCGTCTGCGGCTGCGCGCCCTTGGCCGCGGCGAAGCGGGCAGGACTCTGCGCCGCCGCGGTGGCCGCCGTGGCGTGGCTGTGCGGCTACATCGCGGTCGGCGTGCTCAGCGACGGCCTGTGGCGCCGGTCCCAGGACGAGGAGGCCTAAGCTCCTTAACAGACCATGGCAACTCCGGCGGAGACAGCTTACGGCAAGGCCCAGGGACGCGAGGGGGTCATCAAGGAGCTCGTGATGGACCACCTGCCCCTGGTCAGGAGCATTGTGAGCCGGGTCTGCGGGGGCCTGCGCCCTTCGGTCTCGGAGGAGGACCTGATCAGCGCGGGCACGCTGGGCCTGGTGCAGGCCGCCCACCGCTACGACTCGTCGCAGGGGACGAAGTTCGCCACGTTCGCCTACGCCCGCGTCAAGGGCGCCGTGGTGGACTGCCTGCGGCAGAGCGACCCGCTCGCGAAGTCGGCCAGGGAGCAACTGACGGCGTTGCGGCGCCACATTCAGGAGTTCCGCAAGAGCAACGGGCGCAAGCCCAGCGTCGAGGAGCTGGCCGCCCAGGCGGACATGTCCGAGGAGGGCGTCCTCAAATACCTGTCGTATGAGAAATGGGACTACGTGGGCTCGTTGCAGCGCGTCGTGGACGGGCCCCACGAGCAGCAGAACCCCCTGGAGGAACTGCTGGTCTCCGACGCGGAGACGCCGCTGGACGAGCTGGAACGGCAGGAGCGGATGGAGCGTCTCAGCCAGGCCGTCCAGCGCCTGCCCGAGCGCGAGAAACAGATCATCGTCATGTACTACTACGAAGACCTCTACATGGCTGAGATGGCCGAGATACTCGGGGTCAGCGAGTCCCGCGTATCTCAGCTGCACACCCGTGCGCTCTACAACCTGACCAGAAAGCTGGAGGAGGAGTGATGGCCGAGGAGATCAGGCCGGCCAGGATCGTCCTGCCCCGACGGGTCAGGCAGGTCTCCCGCGAGGATCGAGAGGAGAACGAGGAACGGTTCCGCAAGAAGCTCGCCGAGCTGACCGACGAGCAGGAACGCACCCGCGACGAGCACCGGGACGCCCACGAACGGGCTGAGGCCGGCGACGAACCGCCGGAGCACGAACGCGACGGCGACCCGAAGCGCGGACGCAATCTCGACTTGAGGACCTGACCATGACCGACGCGTCAGGCGACGGCAGGGAACGTCTGCTCAAGGGCCATCGAGTGCAGGTGCTCCAGGAGGCGGTGCAGGTGCCCGTGGGCCGCCTGCCCGTGAGGCAGACGGCTCCGGAGCCGAGCCGGGGCGACGTCGGTGAGCCCGAAGTGCAGATGGTCAGGGCCGACGACGGGACCATCCAGCAGATAACGATCCGGTGCACGTGCGGCCGACAGACCACGCTGCAGTGTGAGTACTTAACCCAGGGAGATGCCGATGAAAAGCATGCCAGTTAGGATCGCAGCCTTGCTCCTTGTGATGCTCACGGGCGCCTCGTGCGCCGTCGCCCAGACGGAGGGGCCCGCCGAGGAGGCGGCCCTCGCAGGTGACGACGCCGACACGGCGATTGCCCTCAGACCGGCCGAGACCGCCGACGTGGACGTGGAGGTGGTCGTGCCGGCGCCGGTGCTGGGGCCCATCGTCGGCCCGATGACCCCCGAGCCCCCCGTGGAGATTCAGCTCGGGGCGCAGAGACCGGCCCTCACGGAGAAGCTCGACACGGCGCTGGACAGGCTGGCCGAGGCGGAGGCGGCCAACCAGACGCTGCGTGACACCGCGGCCGCGCTGGAACAGAAGCTGGCCGAACGGGACAAGACCGTGGGCGAGCTGACGGCGCAGCTTGACACTTACGGCGAGCGCATCAAGAGCGTCGAGGCGTCCCTGCGGCAGTGGCAGGAAGATGTGCTCGGCTTCCGCGACGAGATGCGCGACTACGAGGAGGCCGAGATCGAGGTGCTCCAGCAGATAGTGCAGCTCCTCAAGGGCTTCAAGAAAGAGACCCAGGGTGAATGAAATGAGACCGGCCAAGGCGAAGACGGGCGCTGCCGCGGCACTGGCGGCGCTGCTGCTGTGGGCGTGCACCGTGCCCAAGCCGGTGCCCGAGCTCGGGGCGAAGGCGACCATCGGCTACCGGCGGATCGCCGTGGTGGAGTTCTACAACAGGACGCAGCACGCCCGCGCGGCGGAGGAGCTGCCCGCGCTGCTGAGCGAGAAGCTGGCCGAATGGACGGTCGGCACGGACATGGTGCTGGTTGCCCGGTCGGCGCTGCCCGAGCTGGGCGATCCTTTCGTGGAAGGGCGCATACCGGTCGGCGTGCTGGTGAAGATCCGCCGGCAGCACCTGGCCGATGCCATCGTCATCGGATCCGTCGAGGAGTTCAACCCCTACTGGCAGCCTTCGGTGACGATCTGCCTGAAGGTCATAGACACGGCGTCTGCTGAGTTCCCCTTTGAGCTTTCACAGAGCTGGCACGCCGGCGAGCAGCAGACGCAGGAGCAGATCGCCGACTACTACCGGCGCAATCGCGAGCGGGACGACTGCCGCTTCGGCCCCGACCTGTTCGCTACTTCGCCGGGCCATTTCCTGCGTTTCGTGGCCGACCGGGTGGCGGAGCAGATGGCCGCCACGCTCTGACGCCGCGCCTGCCCGGCGTGCCGGTTCGCCGGGAAACAACTTCCCCTGCCCGGCAAGAAGCTCCCGCGACCTGCCATGCGCGCCACGGTCCCGCGCGGGGGCGGCATCCCGCGCGTGAGCCCTCCTGGCTGCCCCCTGTGGGCTCCTTACCTCGCGTACGGCCACGCGGCCAGGGGCTTGGCACACCTCTTGCGCAGGGCGCTGCCCAAAAGCGCACGTGACCTCATGCGCGGAGTGTGCTCGAAGTGCAGCTTGGCCCCAACCACGTCTCCGAGTCCCTGAGCAGGAGCGCCCAGGCGGGCCTGACGGCGGCCGGCATGGCGAGCCCCGCGCGGGCGGTGCGCGAGTCGTTCCTTCGGGCACTGGACGAGGCGCTGTCCGGCGCAGTCGGCGCGTCCTCTGGCGGGATGGCCTCGCCCGTGGAGCCGGCCGCGCAGCCCCTGCCGGAACTCAGCCCTTCCTACAAGGGCGAGGAACTGGCGCTGAGCCGCGCCTGCGTTGCAGCGGGGGCCCCGACTGAGATGGCGTCGGACCAGCCGGCCGCGCCCGCCCGGACAGACGCCGCACCGCTTGAAGCAGGGCCCTTGGGTCCGCCGGCCGACCGGCCGCAGACGGCGAGCGAAGGGCCCGAGGCCGGGCCGCCAGAGCAGGAGTCATCCGCCCCGGAGCCGGCCACCCAGGGCGAATCGCCGCACAATCCTGCCCCGGAGGAAGGGGACGGCGAGGGCGTGCGAGAT
>LJUE01000178.1 GCA_001303885.1 Planctomycetes bacterium SM23_32
TGCGGCCACCTCGCACGGCGGACCACCGGGCAGGTCCTCCTCGGCCGCCTGGGTCACTTCCCGCAGCAGCGCGCCGCTCAGCTCTTGCATGCGCTCCGCCGCGTCGGCGGCAATGCCCTTCACGTCACCGTCTCCCGCACCGCACAGCAGCCGCTCCAGGCGCGCGCGCTGCTCCTCATCGTCGCCCAGATGAGCGGCCACTGCGCCCGCGTCCACCCCGTGGCCCAGGGCTTCCAGCAGGCCGGCGTAAGCCCGGTAGCTCTCCACAAGTAGCTTCGCCGCGACTTCGGCTTCCATCAGGCCGCCTCTGCGCGTGCGGTATGAGAACGATCGCCCGTCAAAGAACCGCCGCGCGGATGTGAGCAAGTCGGATGCCAAACGCCCCGGCCCTCGCCGGCCGCAGGGCCGGCACCGCCCTGCCGACACACATGCGCCCCGGCCGGCGACTGAGCGCACGCCGCAAGGGCCGTCTGGCAAGCATCTTACGCCAATCGCAACAGGAGCACCGGCAGGCACCTGACGCGCGGGCCACGCCGGACGAGGGCAGAGCGGGCGCGTTGAGCACCCAGCACAAGCGAGCGAAGTGTAACAGTATCGGTCACATTGTAACGCAGCGCCGCCCCTGCCACGCCCGCGTCGTGCTTCAGATCAAGCCCCCGCTGATCTGCCGCAGGGCCTGGCCCGGCTCGGCGCGCACATAGGTGAACCTCGGCACTCCCTTCAGGCGCACCTTGACGCTGTCGGGCAGGCTGTGCTCCATGCACACACTCATGGCCCGGGCCGCCGTTGACTGCGCCACCTGCTCGCGCAGGGAGCTGTCCTCCTCCCCCTGCTCCAGCACCAGGAAGGAGAGCAGCCCCACCAGCAGCACCGCCTTGCACAGTCCGAAGGCCGCGCCGAGCAGCCGGTCGCTCAACTGGGGCTTCAGCGCGTTGACCAGGTTGCGGCAGAGGTAGGCGATGAGGTAGCAGACCAGCAGGGCCGACAGGAACACGGCCAGCGCGCTGGCGAGCACCTGCACCGGCTCCTCCAGCCACGGCCCGATCATCAGGGCCACCGTGGGCGCGTAGAGGAAGGTGACCCACGTGCACAATACCAGGCTAGCCAGACGGATGAGCTGCCAGACGAATCCCGACCAGAAGCCCAGCGCCGTGGAGGCCAACAGCACCGCCGCGATGACGAGGTCCACGGGCGTGAACAGCCCGAGAAGCGTCCAGCCGGCGTCTATGGCGGCAGAAGTGTACATGGCCACCTCCTGGGGGATTGGGAGCAAACGGCGTGCCGTCTCAGGCCACAATGCGGGCCGCAAGCGACCGACCCGGGGGCCCTACGTGCGGCGCCCGGCCCTTGCCGTTGACAGAACCGGCCCCTGCCGCATAGGATACAGGTTCGTCCGGTGCCCCTCGCGAGCGCCCCTGTGCCGGCTGGTGGCCGGTTCCGTCACCCGAGACCCGCGGCGCCCCATGGTTGATCATCTGCCAGACGAGCGCGGCTACTTCGGCCCCTTCGGCGGCAAGTACGTGCCGGAGACCTTGATGCCGGCGCTCCAGCAGCTCGAACAGGCCTACGAGGAGGCCCGCCAGGACGAGTCCTTTCGCCAGGAGCTGGACTACTACCTGCGGGAGTACGTCGGCCGCCCCAACCCCCTCTACCTCGCCGAGCGTTTCTCCCGAGAGCTCGGCGGCGGCAAGGTCTACCTCAAGCGCGAAGACCTGAACCACACCGGCGCGCACAAGATCAACAACACGCTGGGGCAGGTGCTGCTGGCCGTGCGGATGGGCAAGGGGCGCGTCATCGCCGAGACCGGCGCCGGCCAGCACGGCCTGGCCACCGCCACGGCGGCCGCCATGTTCGGGCTGCCGTGTGACGTCTACATGGGCGAGGAGGACATCCGCCGCCAGAAGCCCAACGTGCTGAAGATGCAGTTGCTGGGCACGCGCGTGATCCCCGTGAGCTCCGGCGCCCGGACGCTGAAGGACGCCACCAACGAAGCGCTCAGGGACTGGATGGCCTCCTTTGAGAACACCCACTACGTGCTGGGCAGCGTGGTGGGGCCGCACCCCTTCCCCGTGATGGTGCGCGACTTCCAGGCCATCATCGGGCGCGAGGCCCGCCAGCAGGTGCTGGACAAGGAGGGGCGCCTGCCGGACCTGCTGGTGGCCTGCGTAGGCGGCGGCAGCAACTCCATCGGCCTGTTCCACCCCTTTATCCAGGACAAGGACGTCCGCATGGTGGGCGTAGAAGCCGGCGGGCGTGGCATGGCGCACGGCGAGCACGCCGCCTCCCTCTGCCTGGGCAAGGCAGGCGTGCTGCACGGCTCCCGGAGCTATGTGCTCCAGGACGATGACGGCCAGACCAGCCCCGTCCACTCCGTCTCGGCCGGCCTCGACTACCCCGGCGTCGGCCCCGAGCACAGCTACCTGAAGGAGACCGGGCGCGTCCGCTACACCGCCGTCAGCGACGAGGAGGCGCTGAGGGCCTTCACCTGCCTGACCGAGACCGAGGGCATCATCCCGGCCCTCGAAAGCGCCCACGCCGTGGCCTACCTCATGCAGGAGGCCAACCGCCCCGCCCGGGACGAGGTGGTTATCGTCTGCATGTCGGGCCGCGGCGACAAGGACCTGTGGGAAGTCAGCCGCCTGCTCGGGCTGGAGATCTGAGGCGCCCGGGGGACCCCCATGAACAGGATAGACGCCCGGTTCCAGGAGCTCAGGCGGGCCGGCAAGGCGGCCTTCATCCCCTTCCTCACGGCCGGCGACCCCGACCCCGACGTCACGCGGCGCATGCTGCTCGGCGCCGAGGGGGCCGGGGCGGACATCATCGAGCTGGGCTTCCCCTTCTCCGATCCCATCGCCGACGGCCCCACGATCCAGGACTCCTATCACCGCGTGCTGGAGGGGGGGCAGACGGTGGCCGACGTCCTGGACCTGGTGCGCCGGGCGCGCGAGCGATGCGGCCTGCCCATCGTCGCCATGGTGTCCTATAGCATCGTGTTCCGGCTCGGCTTCGAGGAGTTCGTGGCACGGGCCGTCGGGGCGGGCCTCGATGGGGCTACGGTGCCCGACCTGCCCGTCGAGGAAGCGGCGCCGTTCTTCGAGACGGCCGACGCGCGGGACTTCCGCCTCATCTGCTTCGTCGCGCCGTCCACGACGGACGAGCGCCGGGCCCTGGTCATCCGGCACGCGCGGGGCTTCATCTACTACATCTCGGTGCGCGGCATCACGGGCGAGCGTTCCGCCCTGCCGCCGGACCTCACCGAGAACCTGCGGCGGCTCAAGTCCCTCACCGAGGTGCCCGTGGCCGTGGGCTTCGGCATCTCCGCGCCCCGGCAGGCGCGCGCCGTGGCCGAGGTGGCCGACGGCGTGATCGTCGGCAGCGCCATCGTCAAGCGCATGGCGGAAGCGGCCCGCCAGGGCCGGGACGCGGCCGAGGCCGCCCTGGACTTCATCGCCGCCATGGCCTCGGCCACCAAGGGCGACGGCTGACGGCGCCGACGGCCGGATGCTGGTTTCGCGGGCCTGCCTGCCCTTATAATCGCGTCCCAAAGACGGGCCCTCTTCCTGGCGGCACCGGGAGAGCGCCGTGCAAGCGCAATGCCCCCATTGCGGCTCTGAGGTGGAGCTGCCCCCGGACACGACCCGGGCCGTGTGCGAGTCCTGCAAGCGCGCCTTCAGCCTGCCGGCCGGGGCCGAGACGCTCACCGAAGCGGCGGACGCCCTCCCTACCGGCGTGCCGACCATCTCCCAGCCGAAGGTCCGCATCAACTGCCCCCGGTGCAACGCCGAGCTCACCGTCCCGATGGGGCAGCTGGAAGCGGCCTGCCCGCGCTGCGGCGAGGCCGTCCCCCTGGAGCCGAGCGCGGGGGCCGGCAGCGGCGGGCAGAGCGTGCGCACCGCCAAGACCATCGTAACCGGGCGCAGACCCTCGCGGCCGGAGGCCGAGTCCCGCCAGACCGACCAGGCGAGCCTGCGATGGCTGCGCAGGCAGTTGAGCGGCAAGTACGAGGTCCTCAGCTTCGTCAGCCGCGGCGGCATGGGCGCCGTCTACCGCGCGCGCCAGAAGCAGCCCTCGCGCGAGGTGGCCCTGAAGGTGATGCTGGCCGGCACGTTCACCTCCCCGAGCCATCGCAAGCGCTTCGAGCGCGAGGCGCAGGCCGTCGCCATGCTCAAGCACCCGGCCGTCGTGCCCGTCTATGAATACGGCGAGGTGGGCGGCCAGCCCTACTTCACGATGGAGTTCGTTGACGGCGTGGACCTGCGCACCTACGTGAGGGACAACGAGCTGGGTCGCGAGCAGACCTGCCGGCTCATGGTGCGCGTCTGCGATGCCATCCACTACGCGCATCAGCGGGGCGTCATCCACCGGGACCTCAAGCCGGGCAACATCATGGTGGACTCCCTGGAGAGGCCGCGCATCCTCGACTTCGGCCTGTCGCGCACGTCCGTGCAGGCCGAGGAGCAGTTCTCCGCCCTCACCCTGACCGGCGAGTTCATGGGCACGCCCCACTACATGAGTCCCGAGCAGGCACTGGGCAGGCCCCTCGACGTGGATGAGCGGGCGGACGTCTACGCTCTGGGCATCATCCTCTACGAGCTGATCGTAGGGGTGCTCCCCTATCCCATGCAGCATGCGCGCGGCCTGCAACTGCTCGACATCATCCGCAGCGGCCGCCCTATCAGCCCCAGCGCGCTCCACGCCAGCATCCCGAGGGACCTCGAGATCATCATGCTCAAGGCCATCGAGAAGGACAAGGAGCAGCGCTACAAGACGGCCGAGGCCCTGGCGCGCGACCTGGAGAGCTTCCTGGCCGGACGGCCCATCGCGGCCCGACCCGCCACCGTTGCCTACCGGCTGAACCGCTGGGCATGGCGCAACCGCAAGGTGCTCACCCCCGTGGCCGCCCTCCTGCTGGCCACGGGCATACTGACGGCGTTCTTCTTGGGCAACATCTCCCGGCTGGCCCGTGAGAAAGACGAGCTGGCCGCCAAGCGCGAGGTCTACGAGAGATACGACTGGTATGACGAGGGCGCGAAAGCCGGTGTCGAGCAGTTCATGCGGCAGGGCCTCTGGCGGGAGGCCCGCGACCTGGCGCGGTTCGCCCCCGTCATATTCCCCGAGGAAGCAGGGCTCGAGTACCTGACGGCCCAGGTGCAGCGGCGCGCCGAGCTGGCCGTCAACGAGGAGTTGGGGGCGTACGCCGCCCTGCTGGAGGCGCAGGACTACGCCGCCGCCCGCAAGAGGGCCGCCGCACTCGGGGCAATGGCGGCGGCGATGCCCTACGACGAGCTGCACCGCAAGGCGGCCGCCGTGGAGCCCGAGTTCGCCGAACGCTGCTGGAAGGCGCTGGAAGAGGCGGCCGCACGCACGTACGGCCGGGAGGACGCGCTCTCCCGGGTGGACGCCTTCCTCGCCGCTCTGCCGGACAGCCCCCCCGCCGAGCAGGCCGCGGCGCTCCGCGCGCAGCTCGACGCGGAGCCGGAGGAGACGTTCCTGAGACGCCACGAGGAGGCGTTCG
>LJUE01000179.1 GCA_001303885.1 Planctomycetes bacterium SM23_32
TCGGAAACCAGTCCTGGGCCCTGATCACCGGGTTGCTGGCGAACGTGGCGCGGAACGCCTCCGTGTTGGTGACGTAGTCCCGGCCGCCCTCCCCGTCGGGGACGGTGATGAAGATGTCCCGCGGCCCGCCGTAGTCGAAAGCGCGAAGGGCCGCTTCCGCCGCGCAGAGGACGAGGAGCCCGAGCACGATTCCGCCGATTCGGCGAAGCCAGCGCCGGCCTGCCGGACGCCGGCCTTCGCGGGGCGAGGGCGCTTCGGGCGGGGCGTGGTCGTTCGAAGTTCGGTCGTCTGGCCTGGCCAACTGGCGCCACCTCCCGGTGGACGATCGCTGCACAGTGCTCAGCGCGCCCGCGCGCGGCGGCTGCGCTGGCTCTCCGGACCAGCGTGCACCTCCCGCTGGTCGCGTCAGGGGGCCGACCGTTCGTTGGCCAGCATGGCGTGGGCGCGCTCGAGGATCCGCACCGCGTCCGAACGGCCCGGGTCGAGCTCGAGGGCCTTCTCGGCGGCCCCCACGGCGTCGCGCGGCCTGCCGGCCATCAGCAAGATGTCGGCCTCCCTCACGAAGAGGCCGGAGTAGGGCCAGTTCTGCACCTGCAGCGCCCCGTAACGCTTGACCTTCTCCACCTCTGCGAGTGCCGCCTCGTGCTCGCCCATTTCGGCGTACTGCCAGGCCAGCCGCAGGTGCAGCCGGTCGTAAAAATCGAACTCCTCCCCTCGGGCCGCCGTTGTGGCGATCAGGGCCTCTCTCTCGATAGGGCTCTGGGCAGCGTCCAGCTCGCGCGCCCGGCGCGTGAGGTCGTCCTCGAGCTCTCTCTGCAGGGGACCCGGGGGCAGCAGGCTCCTGAGGAGTTCTGCGCCCCGTTCCAGCACGTGGATCCGGTCCGGCTCATCCAGGTCGCTTGCCTCGATGCACTGCTCGAGGCCAGGCCGCCGTGACCAGTCCCAGGTGCCCAGCTCATCGGCCACGGCCGACTCGGTGATCGCGCGGGCTATGCACTCCCCGATGCGGAAATGCCCCTCCAGGGTCGGGTGCACGTGCTCCAGGAACAGCCCCGAGCCGGGTATCCTGTCCGGCGCGTGGTCCCGCAGGTATGCCTCGACGTCCGCCAGCACGACGCCCGGCTCTGCGGCCTCGCGCGCCACCTGCCGGACGGCCTCGTTGTAGTCGGAACTGATGCGCCAGCGCACGGTGTCCAGGTCGCAGGCGGCCTGGTAGTGTTCCAGGGCAGGGCCGTGACGTCCGGCAGCGTCCAGGCACCGCGCCAGCCGCCAGTGGGTGTCCGCATGGCCGGGGTCCAGCGCAAGGGCGCTCTCCAGGCGTCCGGCAGCGGCCAGCAGCTGCCCCTCGCGGCGGAGCCGGTCGGCCGCCTCGAGGTGTTCGCGCCATGCGGCCTCGTCGGCGGCCGAGAAGCCGGGCGGGTGCAGGGAGCCCAGCGGGGGGAAGTCGCGCAGGTTCGCCCCGAGGGTGCAGAGCACGACGGGTCCGTTCGTAGGTCCTGTCTCCCCGGCGGATGTCGGCGCGTCTGGGCATGAGGGTCATCAGGGCCTTGTGGACCTCCTCCTCCGGTGGAGCCGGGAGCACGAGGGCCAGCAGGTCGCCCGCCGCCATGCTGAGCCGCCTGTGACGCAGCCAGATCTGCGCGAGTGCGGCCGGCCGCCACGTGCTCAGCGGGATGCTGGAGCCGGAGCCATAGGCCCCGTAGAACTCGTTGTGGCCGGTGTAGGCCACAACCATGTCCGTGCCGTACCCGAGCACCTCGTCCATGCGCTCCAGCACCGAATAGGACCCGATGGCGGCCGCGCCGGCGTTCACCACTTCGACGCGGGGTCCGCCAGACGCGGCGTTCAGGATGGTCTGGAGCATCAGCGAGAACGTGCCGTTCCGGACGAATGGGAATCCGGCCGCGGCTGACCCGCCGACCACCAGGATGCGATAGACGCCGGGCTCCTTGCGGACCGCGAAGCGCTGCGGAGGGATTCCTGGAAACGACCCCGAAGCCCTGAAGACGGGGTTGCTGACGAACGTGGCCCGGAAGGCGTTCAGGTTGGTGACGTAGCTCTGCGTGCCGCCGATGTCCGGCAGCTTGACGAACAGCTCCGTCGGGCCGCCGTAGTCGAACAGGGTGAGGCCGATCTCCGCTGCGCAGACCAGCGCGGCCCCCAGGGCGAGGGCGACCAGCCGCGCCGCCCACCGCCGCCGGCCTGTCGCGGCGTCTGTCGCCCGGTCGGTCGGCTTGGCTTCAACGCCGTCCGGCAGTCCGCTCCCGTCCACCGGACTGCTCCCCTCCGAAGTGAGCGAAAGCCCAACACCGCTGCCGGACGGCGGCGCCGCCGCCCGGCAGGCCGTTGTACCCGCCGCGCGGGTCGAAGGGCAAGGGGAACGCCCGGCCGCGGGCCGGCGGCTTCGGCGAGGCCATGGCGCGCAGCTGGCACGACTAGGGCCGGGCCAGCAGCTTCCTGAGCAGGGCGACGCCCTGGCGGCAGGGCTCAGCGGGATCGTCGCGGCCGGAGTACTCCAGCACGATGTGGTCGTCGTAGCCGACGCTGCGCAGGATGTCCAGCAGGCGCGGCACGTCCACGTGCGCGTGATCGCCGCTCTCGGTGAAGTCGGCGATCTTCAGGTGGCAGTTTGCCATCAGGGGGGCCACCTTCTGCGTCTCACTGTAGATCATCTCGCGGGAGCGGCTGCTGCGCACCTGGTAGTCGGGCACGAAGTTGGTGGGGTCGGGGTTCGTGCGCAGCGCGTCGCTGCCCACCGCTCGTATCAGCCACAGCAGGCCGTCCGCGTCGGGGCAGACCGAGCTGTGGTTCTCCAGGCAGAGCAGGACGCTGCGGGCCTCGGCCACGGGCGCCACCTCGCGGTAGCCGTCCACGACGCGGCAGGCCTCCATCAGCGGGTCCTCGCCGGACGTGTGGTAACCGGTGAACGCGTTCATCCTGTGGATGCCTGCCTCGGCGGAGTGGGTGATCCACTCCTTCATGCGCTCGACCTGCTCGGCCCGGTCGCTGGCGAGAGGGCGGGCAAAGTCGTTGCCCGCGATGACCGACGCGATCGAGAGGGACATGTCCCCGGCCTTCGCGGCCACCTCCTTCAGGTGGCCCCCGGGATCGTCCTGGTCCACGTGCTGAGGGAACACCTCGAAGCCGTCGGCCCCGAGCCCCTTCACCTCGTCCAGAAACGACAGCAGGTCGCACCTGCCCTCGTCGAACCACGAGCGGTAACTCCACGAGCTCACCGATACGTCCATGTCGGCCGTCCTTTCACTGGCAGGCAGGTTACACCTTGAGTGCCGTCGAGACGGAGCGCTCCCTGACTTCGTCCGCCGTCACCTCCCGCCCGAGCTCCTGTGAGCGGTAGATGCCCTCGCTGATGAGCATGGTGTTCAGCCCGACGCGCGCGCTCGGCATCAGTTCGACCTGGCCCTGCAGGGCGGCCACCCAGTGGTGCTGGGCGCTGGCGTTGGCATTCGTCTCGGGGAAGACGCTGTTCCACCGCGTCTGGGCGCTGCCCAGGTCGAAGTTGGCGTCCATCTCCATGTCGCTGAGCGTGGTGTGGTAGGCAAACGGGCTCAGGGTCACCCCGCCGCGGGGGCCGACGATCTTGCTGCCGTCGGTGCCGCCCAGGTGTATGGCCCAGGCCTCCTCCAGGAAGAACGTGATGCCGCCGGCGAGCCGCACCAGACCCGCGGCGAGCTCTTCCACGTCGTAGCCACTCTCGCGCCGGCGCTCCTCGTACATGTCTATCTCCTGGTGCGTCGCGCCGCTGATGGTCAGCACCTCCGGGTTGTCGAGCAGGTAGAGGATCTGCGAGATGTGGTAGACGCCCATGTCGAACAGGGCTCCGCCGGCGGCCACGTCCTTCTTGACGAAGGAGCTGGTGCCGTAGCCGTCCACGAACGGGCGGCCGCGTCGGCGGTAGTAGCTGCTCTTGGCGTAATAGGGCTCGCCGAGGTGGCCGTCTTCGATCAGGCGCCTGGCGGCTGCCGTCTCGTTGCTGAACAGGCTGCCGAGCTGCATGGAGAGCATCCGGCCCGTCTGGTCCGCTTTGCGCACCATGGCCTCGGCGTCCACGTAGGAGCCGGCCAGCGGCTTCTCGCAGTAGACGTGCTTGCCGGCCTCCATGGCGGCGATGCTTACCGGCGCGTGCAGGTTGTTGTGTAGGCACACGTCAACGGCCACGATCTCGTCCATGGCCAGCAGCTCGCGGAAGTCCGTGAGCGCGTGGGGGAAGCCGTGCTCCTTGGCCACGCGGCGGACCTCCGCTTCGTTGATGTCGCAGACGGCCACGATCTCGGCCCCCGGCACGGGCGGCAGCGACCAGCGGCCCCTGCTCAGGCCCAGATAGTGGGCGATGTGCGACTTGCCGATCTGCCCCGTGCCGATTATGCCCAGCTTCACCTTATCCGACATGGTCCTCTCCCTTTGAGGTGCGGCCCGACATTGTTCCACGCGGCCCATCGGCCGCTCGCAATCGGGCACCTGTGGCAGCCACCGCGCGCGGCCCATGCAACGCGCGCCGGGGCAAGCGGCGTCTCTGTCCTGCGGATCGGACGGCGACCCGGTGAGCCCGACCCTCCGGTCAGCAGGATGGCGACAAGACGGGTGATTATAGGCCCTGCGGGGCGCCGCTTCAAGGCCGCGGCGCGGAGGAGTTTGCCCCTTCGGCCAACGCGTTGCAGGGGGCCGGGCCGGCGCGGCGTGTGCTTGTCAGGACGCCCGAAAGCCTGTAGTATTGCCGCCCCGTCGTCCTGACTGCCCCGTGAAGGAAACCCCAGAGTGGCTCTGCTCGAGCGGTTCGGTGGCAACCCTGTTCTCGAGCCCGTCCCCGGCGCCTGGGACGGCGTGAGCGTGTTCAACCCCGGCGCCGTGCTGGCGGACGGCCGGGTCCTCATGCTCTACCGTGCCGTCGGCGACATCCGGGAGTACGTGTCGCGTTTCGGCCTGGCGACCAGCAAGGACGGCTATGAGTTCGAGCGCGCGTGCGACGGACCGGTCTTCGAGCCGCGGCACGGCTACGAAGTCGGCGGCGTGGAGGACGCGCGGATTACGAGGGACGGGGATGACTTCCTGGTCGCCTACGCGGCCGTCTCCAAGGTGCCCGGGCCGGTCTACGCGGAGATGGACTTCTTCCGGGCGGCGCGGGAAGACCCCTATCGCGAGCGGCCCGGCGTCCCGCCGCTGGGCGAGAGCTACACGGGACTGCTGCGCTCGCCCGACCTGCGGACCTTTGCTTCCGAGGGGCTGCTGACCCCCCCCGGCGTGGATGACCGCGACGGCGTGCTGTTCCCCGAGAGGGTCAACGGGCGCTATGTCATGCTGCACCGCCCCTCGTCCTGGGTCGGGCCGCGCTACGGCACGGACCGGCCGTCCATCTGGCTCGCCTACTCGCACGACCTGAAGACGTGGGACTACGGCGAGGGCGGCCGGCACCTGCTGATGACGCCTCAGGCCGACTGGGAGCGGGCCAAGATCGGCGCCGGGCCGCCGCCGGTCAGGACGGACGCCGGCTGGCTGGTCATCTACCACGGCGTGGACGACCGTTACGTCTACCGCGTGGGGGCCGCCCTGCTGGACCTCGACGACGTCTCGGTGGTGATTGGCCGCACGGACGACTTCCTCCTTGAGCCCGAGGAGGACTACGAGCGCGTCGGCGTCATCCCCAACGTCGTCTTCCCCACGGCGGCTCTCTGGGAGCCGGGGCGCGAGCTGCTGGTCTATTACGGCGCTGCGGACCGGGTCTGCGGCCTCGCCACGGCCGACATGGAGGAGCTGCTGGACCATCTGCTTTCTTAGTCTCTGAACCCGGCCGACTGGATGGGGGCGCACCGCCATGAAGCCACCGCAAGCCCGCTACGTCTGGACGGATGCGCACGGCGAGGGACGCAACCGCTACGCGCTGTTCCGGCGCACCTTCACGCTCGAGGGGGCCCCGAGCACGGGGTCCGTCAGCATCTTCGCCGACACGCGCTATCGCCTCAGCGTCAACGGGGTGGTCGTCGGTCACGGGCCGGCGCGGTTCTTCGCTGCAAGTCCCGAATACGACACGTACGACGTGACGCCGTTCCTGCGCCAGGGCGCCAACGTCCTGGCCGTGGCGGTCAACAGCTACGGCTGCGTGACCTTCCACGCGGAGAGAAGCATCGGCGGGCTGATCGCGTGGGGCACGGTGACGTGCAGCGACGGGAGTGCGATCGCGCTGGCGACCGACTCGTCATGGAAGGCCCAGGACTCGGCCGCCCACCAGCGTGAGGTGGCCTGCCTGTCCTTTGCCCTCAATCCCGGCGAGGTGCTCGACGCGCGCAAGGAGCCGGCAGGATGGCGGCTGCCCGACTTCGACGACGGCCATTGGCCCCCCGCCGCCGTGCTCGAGGCCCAGGAGCACTGGGGGGAACTGCGTCCCCGGTCCATCCCGCTGCTGGACGAGCGGGAGGTGCTGCCCAGGCGGCTGCTGGGCTCGTGGACCGGCAGGGACGTGGAGGACGAGCAGATCTACTCGTTCACGCTGCCCGGCAGGATGGGCGATTGGAGCCTGCGCGGGGCTCCGGCGCTCGCCATGACCTACCTGCATTCGCCCCGCGACCAGGAGGTGACGTTCGGCGCGTGGTGGGGGCGCTACTGGATCAACGGCCGGGAACTTGAGCCCGTCGAGCGGGAAGACATGGCCCGCCGGCGCGACTTTACGGCGCGGCTCCACGCGGGGTGGAACACATTCCTGGCCGTCGAGCGGGTTCCCTTCGGCAGTTGGACGCTCTACCTGGGTCTGCCCCGGTCCTGCGGCCTGGAGGTGAGCGCGGAGTGTGAGGAGGGCAGCGCCAACATCTTCCTGCT
>LJUE01000180.1 GCA_001303885.1 Planctomycetes bacterium SM23_32
AGAGCCCGGAGTTCGTCTGCGGGGCCGGGCTCTACGACACGTGGCTCTCCCAGTTGGAGACGGGGCGGTTCTGCCCCAGCGGCACGCCCGATGCGTGGCGCTGTGCCGCGACGAGTTCCAGCCGGCTTCACGCGGGCCAGCTTGCCGCCTCCGTGTTCCTGCGGACCGCGCGCCAACTCGTGCCGAACCTGAAGGGCAACGGCTGCCTGGAGCGGGCCGCCGGCACTTACGCCGCCATGGCACAGAAGCTGGCCCCTTACGCGACGGCAGACGCGATGGCGGCCGTCCTAGCCGATCCCGCAGAGCGGCACTCCTGCCGCCGGGCCGTTGCCGGGGTCCGGGATCTCCACCATCAAGCCGCCCGCCAGCTTGCCGCTGTCGCCTGCACGGTCTGAGCTCCTCCCGCGCGGTTTCCCCTTGCTCGTCATCCCTGCCGTCGCTACCATGCCCTGCTGCGCCATGTCGCACGTTGAGGGAATGGGTGCCCCCGATGACGGGCAGAGAGCGCATCTGCACGGCGCTGTCGCACCGGGAGCCGGACATGGTGCCGATGGACTTCGGCGCCACGGCCGTCAGCGGCATCGCCGCCAGCGTCGTCTACGCCCTGCGACAGGTCCTGAAGCTCGACCCGCCGGGCGAGCCGGTTAAGGTAGTAGAGCCCTACCAGATGCTGGGCGAGGTGGCCGCCGACTTGCGCGCCGCCCTGGGCATAGACGCGGTGGGCGTGCCGGCAGAGCGGACTCTGTTCGGCTTTGAGAACACCGATTGGAAGCCGTGGCGCCTTTTCGACGGCACGCCCGTGGTGGTGCCCGGCGCCTTCAACACCGAGCCCGAGGCGGACGGCTCGATACTGATGTACCCAGAGGGCGACCGCTCCGCCCCGCCGAGCGGGCGCATGCCCGCCGGCGGCTATTACTTCGATACCATCGTCCGCCAGCCGCCCATCGTTGAGGACGAGCTCCGCGTCGAGGACAACGTGGAGGAGTTCACTCCCGTCTCGGCGGAGGAACTCGGCCGGCTGGAGAGCCACGCAAGGCGTCTCCGCAACGAGACGGAGCTGGCCGTCGTTGGCTCTTTCGCCAACGCCGGCTTCGGCGACATAGCCCTGGTGCCGGCGCCCTTCCTGAAGGACCCCCGGGGCATCCGGGACGTGGAGGAATGGTACGTGTCCACCGTGACGCGGCGGGACTTCGTGCGCGAGGTCTTTGCCCGGCAGTGCGACATCGCCATTGCCAACCTGGAGCGCATCCACGCCGTGGCGGGCGAGCACGTGGACGTCCTGTTCGTCAGCGGCACGGACTTCGGCACGCAGCGCGGGCCGTTCCTTTCCACGGAGGCATACTGCGACCTCTACAAGCCATTCCACCGCCGCGTGAACGAATGGGCCCACGCCAACACGCCCTGGCGGACCTTCATCCACTCCTGCGGCGGCGTGGAGCCGCTGATCGAGCACTTCATTGAGGCCGGTTTCGACATCCTGAACCCCGTGCAGTGCTCGGCCGAGGGCATGGAGCCGGGCCACCTGAAGGCGGCTTACGGCGAGCGCATCACGTTCTGGGGAGGCGGCGTGGACACGCAGAAGACGCTCCCTTTCGGCACGCCCGAGGAGGTGCGCGAGGAGGTGAAGCGCCGCGTGCAGACCTTCGCCGAGGGCGGGGGCTACGTCTTCAACGCGATCCACAACGTGCAGGCGAACACGCCCATCGAGAACGTGATGGCCATGTTAGAGGGATTTGCCGAGTGCCGATGACCGGGGACCGGCCCACCAGCCGTCCTGCTTTGCCCTGCCTGGCCCCCGTGCCTTAGAATGGCCGTTAACCCTTCGGAGCAGCGTCATGGCGCAACTGACAGGACGGCAGAGGATCGGCCGCATCCTGCGTCGCGAGCCGGTGGACCGCATCGGGCTCTTCGAGCACTTCTGGGGCGACACCCAGAAGAAGTGGACGGCCGAGGGGCACTTGCGCCAGGGCGAAGACCTGGCGGGGCATTTCGGCTTCGACATGAGCCTGAGCTGGACGTTCAACATGGTGGTTGACCTCGACTTCGAGCCGGTCATTGTCGAGGAGACCGAGGAGACCGTCCTGACCCGCGACGGCAACGGCGCCCTGCTGCGCCGCCACAAGCTGCACGACGCTACGCCCGAGCACGTGGACTTCCTGGTCAAGGAGAGGGCCGCCTGGGAGGACAGGGCCAAGCCCCTCCTCAAGCCCGAACGCCGGCGCATAGACTTCGCAGCCTACCGGGCGGCCAGGGATGCGGCACAGCGCGCGGAGCGGTTCTTCTGCTGGTCGGGCGTCAACGTGTTCGAGATCATCAAGGACGTGACGGGCCACGAGCACATGCTGGTCGGCATGGCGCTGGACCCGGACTGGGTGCGCGACATGGTGAACACGTACGCCGAGCTGACGGTCGCCCTGCTGGAGATGCTCTTCGCGGCAGAGGGCGAGCCGGACGGCATCTGGTTCTACGAGGACATGGGCTTCAAGCAGCGCCCCTTCATGTCGCCGGCGATGTACGAGCAGATCGTGCTGCCCGGCCACCGGCGGACATTCGAGTTCGCCCACGGGCGCGGCCTGCCCGTCATCGTGCATTCATGCGGCTACGTGGAACCGCTCGTGCCCGGGCTGATCGAGGCCGGCATGGACTGCCTGCAGGTCATCGAGGTAAAGGCCGGCATGGACCCCTTGCGGCTCAAGGAACGATTCGGCGACCGTATCGTGCTGTTCGGCGGGATGGACGCCCGCAACTTGGTGGCCAACGACCGGGCGGCCATCCGCAACGAGCTGGAGGCGAAGATACCGACGCTCAAGCAGGACTACGGCTACATCCTCCACTCCGACCACTCGATCCCGGACACCTGCGAGTACGAAACCTACCGCTTCTTCGTAGACGAGGGGCTGCGCCTGGGGACCTACTGAGTGCGCAGTCGGGGATGCCGAGTGCGCGGTACGGGCGGCCGTCAGACCGGGGGCTTCCTCTCTGCTTGCTGCACGGGCGGCGCGGGGCGTCAGCCAGTGTTCAGCCACAGGTCCACGCACCGGCCCGGATCGTAGGGCTTGCCCACGATCGACGGCAGCGCCGAATCGCCGACCAGGCCCGCCCGCGCGCCGTGCGTCGGCCGACCCTCGTCCACAAGGACCTCCTCGAACTCCCCGCTGCCTCTATTTAGATAGGCGAAGAGCCTCGGCCGCTCGTGCCGGCCCAGCCCCATTTCACCCACGAAGATGTCCGGCCGGCCGTCTCCGTCGAAGTCCGCAACGCCCAGGCTGTGCGGGTGAAACAGGTCGTCCCGCAGCACGTGCATCTGCCAGTCGGGCGGGCCGGAGAACCAGGCCAGCCGCGCGGGGTCGCTCTCGCCCTCAGACAGGACGACCTCCGGGCTTCCGTCGCCATCCAGGTCGCCCAAGGCGACGCACGTAAGCCGGAAGTCCGGCGCAATCGGCTGACACCGCCATTCGTCCGCCCTGCGCTTGAACCAGTACGGGCCGGCGACGATCTCGCTGGCGCCGTCACCGTCGAGGTCGGCCACGGCGACGCCCTCGACCTCGATGCCTTCGCAGACGGTGTGTCTGCACTCGCGCGGCCAGGGGGCTACGCGCGGGTCGGCGGGCACGTCGTAGTAGACGACCACGCGGCTCTGCTGCGAGAGGACGACCAGCTCGTCCTCGCCGTCGCCGTCTACGTCGCCCATCGCCTGGTCGTGGTACTTGAGCAGCTCCGTCTCGATGAGCCGGCGGGGCCAGTGCTCGAAGGGCGGCCCCGGATTCTCGAACCAGTAAAGCTCCCCGCCGCCCCAGTCATTGCCGGCCACCACGTCCGGCCGGCCGTCGCCGGTGAGGTCCACGGCGAGCCCGCCGGCCTCCAGCCGGGCGCTGCCGATCGTATGGCGCGTCCAGTCGGGGTATTCGTACCAGACCACGTTCGCGTCGCCGAGCTTGCCGCCGATGATGACGTCGTTGTGGCCGTCGCCGTTTGCGTCGGCGATCAGACACACGTCGTTCTGCGTGCCGGGCGTCCGGGCGTCAATGACGATGTGGTCGAACTGCATGCTCGCGCTCTTCGCGGTCCATGGCCGCTTCAAGGGACCTGGGGTTCGGGGAGCGGCCGGCCGTAGAGGTCGCGGGACACGTCGCTGAAGGCGCGGTACATGATCAGCTTGGCCTCCGGGCCCGCGCCGATGGCTACGCCGTCGCCGTAGTCGCTGAGCACGAAGCCGCCGTCCCTGGTCATCCAGTGCTCGGCCAGCTCGCGGGCGTCCGCGACGATCCGCTCCACGTCGCCGGTCGGCAGCGACGCCTGAATGTCGGAGAGCGACTCGAACGTGATCTTGCCGCGGTAGCGCCGGCCGATCTCCTCGATGCCGAGGGCGCGCGGCTGCTGGAGGTTCACCGCGTCCACGCCCGTGTCAATGTAGCCCCGGATGATCTCGTTGACCTTGCCGCAGGAGTGCACCCAGACGTCCTGGCCGCCCTCGTGCATCGCATCGAAGATGCGCCTGTAGCGCGGGAAGAAGAAGTCGTACCAGAGTTCGATAGAGATGAAGGCGGCGCTCTGCGTGCCCCAGTCGTCCGTCATACTGAAGGAGTGCAGGCGGGGGCCGAACCGTTCCTGGAACGCGCGGACGAGCCGGATGTGGGCGTCGGCTATCTTGTCGGCCAGGGCCGCGGCGTTCTCTCGGTCGCTCAGCAGGGCCATCAGCACGTTCTCGAAGCCAGCCACCGAGTGCATCCGCTCGAACAGCACCATGAAGATGCCGGCCTGCGTGTAGCGGTCCTCTTGCTCGGCGGCGCGGAACGCCTCCTCGCAGCCTTCGTAGCGCCAGCCTTCCGAGTAGTCGGGGGGCACGAGCTTCTCGTGTTCGCAGACGTCCGCCAGCGGATGCCCTTTGGGCTGGCCCATGTTCGACACGTCGGTGTGCTCCCAGTGGCAGCCCCACTCGTCGGTCCTCAGGCCGTCACGTTCGAGCTCGCGCGTGCCGTGGGGGATCCAGGCCGTGTCGTCCCGCCCGAAGCAGGCCATGCGGACGGGCAGGCGGTCCGGACCCTCGAACCGCAGCGCCGCCTGCACGATCTCACGCGGGCTCTGGCTCATCGCGCTTCTTCCCCTGTCCTGGCGCGCGCAAGGGCGTGCCGCCGCAACTGGTCCTGCGTTTCGGGCGGCACGCGCAGGGCGTAGAGCGCGAACTCGTGGTCGCCCCTGCACGCCAGCCCCGCCGGGCGCGCCGTCTCACGATCGAGCAGGACGCTGCACGCGCACTTGCCCCGCTCCTGGTCCTGAAGTGCCCTCAGTAGCTTCTCCTCGCCCTTCACGCCGCTGTCAATGCCGAGGAGGGGCAGCTTCCCTTTGCCCGGAGCGACGTTCAGCATCACGCAGACGCCGGGATAGTGCTCGCGGGCGAACCGCTCGATCTGCCACGCGCCCGAGACCTCGCAGCAGGTGTCGCCCAACTCCTCGCCCGGTGCCCTGGCACTCAGCATCACGCGGTGGCGCCGGCCGTCCTCG
>LJUE01000181.1 GCA_001303885.1 Planctomycetes bacterium SM23_32
AAGCGCACGCGTTCGGGCCACTCGCCGAGCAGCTCCAGGTCGTCCAGCAGGCGCTGGGCGTAGTCGGTGATCTTGAAGAACCACTGGGGCAGGTCCTTCTCGGTGACGGGCGCGTCGCAGCGCTCGCAGAGGCCGTTGACGACCTCCTCGTTGGCCAGGCCCGTCTGGCAGCTCGGGCACCAGTTCACCGGCGCATCCTGCCTGTAGGCGAGCCCCCGCTCGTAGAGCTTCAGGAACACCCACTGCGTCCACCGGTAATACTCGGGGGCGCTGGTGTTGATCTCCCGCTCCCAGTCGTAGCCGATGCCGAGGGCCGTCAGCTGGCGCTTCATCGCCGCGATGTTCTCGGCGACTGACTCCGCGGGGTGGACGCCCTTCTTGATGGCGGCGTTCTCGGCGGGCAGGCCGAAGGCGTCCCACCCCATCGGGTGCAGCACGTTGAAGCCCTGCATCATCTTGTAGCGGGCCACCACGTCGCCGATGATGTAGTTGCGGCCGTGGCCCACATGCAGCGTGCCCGAGGGATAGGGGAACATCACCAGGCAGTAGGACTTGGGCAGTTCGCTGTCCAGATCGCAACTGAACAGCTTGATGCCGTCCCAGTAGTCGCGCCAGTGCTGCTCGACCTGCGCCGGTTGGTAGCCTCCGCTGCTCATGGCTCTCTCGCGTTGCGTTGCCCGGAAAACGCGCCCCGGTGGGAAGTGAGTCTCGGCAGGACGATGAGACCCGGGCGCGCCCACGGGATGGCGACGCCGGGGCGAGTCACGATTATACCAGGCACGCGATGGCGTTCAAAGTCAAGCCGGGCCCGCCCCCGGTCGTCCCCGCGCGCCGCCTTGCAGCACGCCCGGGGCGCTCCTATAATCTGCGCCGCCTCCGACGGGAGCTCAGCGCATGAAACTGACGGTAGAGCCCGGCCGGCTTGCGGGCGCCGTGACCATCCCGGGCAGCAAGTCCCACACCATCCGGGGCCTGATCATCGGCATGCTGGCAGACGGCGAGTCCGCCCTGGCGAGGCCCCTGCGCGCCAGCGACACCGAGCGGTGCGTGGCGCTCTGCCGTGCCCTCGGGGCCCGGGTGGACGCCTCCGGCGATGACTGCTGGCGGGTGGTCGGCACGGCGGGCCAGCCCCAGGCCGCCTCCGCCCCCGTGGACGTTGGCAACTCGGGAACGACGCTGTTCCTGGCCATGACGGCCGCCGCGCTCGCCGAGGGAGAGACGGAACTGAGCGGCGACGAGCAGATTCGGCACCGCTCGGCAGGCCCGCTGCTGGCGGCGCTGCGCGAGCTTGGGGCAACCGCCCGCTCGAAGGCCGGCAACGATTGCGCCCCGCTGGTCGTCGGCGGCGGTCTCAAGGGCGGCCGGGTCGCCATCGAGTGCCCCACCAGCCAGTACCTCTCCAGCCTCCTGATCGGCTGCCCCCTCGCCGAGGGGGACACCGCCATTGACGTGCTGCTCCTGAACGAGCGGCCCTACGTGGGCATAACGCTCGGCTGGCTGGACGAGCTGGGCGTTCAGTGGAAGGGCAGCGCGGACTACGGCCATTTCGAGCTGCCGGGCAGGCAGCGCTACCCGGCCATTGAGCGGGCCGTGCCAGGCGACTTCTCCAGCGCCACGTTCTTCCTTGTCGCGGCTGCGGTCACCGGCTCTCGCCTGTTCCTGCGTGGGCTCGACATGGCCGACACGCAGGGCGACAAGGCCGTCGTGGGCATGTTGGAGCGCATGGGCTGCAGCATGGAGGTCGCGGCGGACGGCCTCTGGATCGAAGGGCCCGACCGGCTCGAAGGGGCCGACTTCGATCTGAATGCCACCCCTGACGCCCTGCCGGCCATGGCGGTGGCCGGCTGCCTGGCCGACGGCGAGACCAGGCTGCTCAACGTGCCCCAGGCCCGCGTGAAGGAGACCGACCGCCTGACGGTGATGGCAGGCGAGCTGCGCAAGATGGGAGCCCAGCTCGAGGAGCTGGCTGACGGCCTCGTCGTGAGACAGGGCCGCCTGCGCGGCACCGAGGTGGACGGCCACGGCGACCATCGCGTCGTGATGGCGCTCGCGGTCGCCGGCCTCGCGGCGGAGGGCACGACCACGGTCGGCACCGCCGAGGCGGCCGCCGTCACCTTCCCCGACTTCGTGGAGCTGATGCGGTCTGTCGGCGCCCGCGCGCAGACCGTCGGGTAGGCCCCTGGCGCTCACCTTCTGCGCACCCGCGGCGTCAGCGGCGGCCTGCCTTTGCCCGGCCTCGGGCAGGTGCGTATAATGCCCTCGGAGCCCGTGGTGCGACAGCAGCAGCGGAGCATGCGCCCTGTCCCCGGCGCCGTCAGCCCCGGACAGGGCGCCTTTCGTTAAGCAAGGGGGCCCCGTTGGACCGAGCCGCGTCCAGATGGAACATCGCCTGCCACTTCCTGGATGGCACGTTCTTCTTCGCCGCCCTGACGACGTTCAGCGTGGAGATGGTCATCCCGGAGATGATCACGGAGCTGGGCGGCTCGGCGTTCCTGCTGGGGCTGGTGCCGCTCATCCTCCAGGTCGGGCTCCTGCTGCCGCAGGCCTTCTACGCCAAGTCGGTGGAGGGCCTGGCCTACAAGAAGCCCCGCGTGCTGCTCTGCGCCCTGCTTCAGCGCGTGGGCTGGATTGTGTTCCTGGCGTCCCTCTTCGTGGGATGGGCGCCGGCCTTCACGCTGCCGGTCTTCTTCGTCGTGCTGATGGCCAACAGCGTGGGATCGGGCCTGATCGTGCCGGTCTGGACGGACTGGTATGCGAAGACGGTGCCCGAGGGCATGTGGGCCCGCGTGCTGGGGATGCGGCGCACCGTGCCCGCCCTGCTGGGGATCCCGCTGGGGCGGGTGATCGGGCTGGTGATGGAAAGGTACCCCGCCCCCGCGCGCTACAAGCTCCTGGCGGCCAGCGCCATCGCCTTCTACGCCCTCTCGCTGCTGTGCGTGGCGCTGGTGCGCGAGGAGCGGCACGACGGCCTGCCGAACCAGAGGGGCACCACGTGGCGCGACTACCTTCGCGGCCTGACGGCCATCGTGTTCCGCCGGCGCGACTTCCGCCTGTTCGTCCTCGGCTCCCTGCTGGTCACGCTGCCCATCACCATCATGGCCACGTTCCTCACCCGGTGGGGGCTCACCTATCCGGGCATCGAGGCCGGCATCACGGGCACGTTCACCATGTTCTACTTCGGGCTGATCGCGCCGGGGGCGTTCGTGGGCGGGATCTTGAGCGACCGGGGCGGCACCATCGCGCCGTTTCGCCTCTTCCCCCTCTGCGTGGCCGCCGGGGCCGCGTTGGCAGCGTTCTCGCCCTCGCCGGTGGTCGTGTCCGTAGCGTGGGGACTGGTCGGATTCGGCTTCGGGGCGCGCATGGTGGTCATGCTGCCCGCGGTCTTACGCTATGCCGGGCCGCACCGGCGCCCCAGCTACACGGCCGCCTCTTTCATCACGCTCGGGGTAGCCAACGGGCTCGTGCCGCCGCTGCTTGGCGTGGCCAAGGACGCGGGAGTGCTCTCGTTCCCCGGCGTCTTCATGCTGGCCGCCGCGCTGGGGATCGCGGGGTGGCTCATCTTCCTTCGCATGCCGTCGCCTGAGAAGGCGGACGGATAGGAAGACCAGGGGCAGTCACCTGTTTCCGGCGGCGTTTTGACGGCTCACACACGCCGTGCTACAATCCGCGCCTTCACCTGTCCGGACGGCGGCACCAGGCGCAAAGGAGCCTCGACACCATGCAGCCGGAGCAGAGACGCGAACTGCTGGGGAAGTGCAGGGGAATCCGCGTGACCGACTGGCACGACGCCATGGACACGCTCGGGCTGTTCGACCGGGGCCTGATGAAGCCGCAGATACGGCCCCTATGGCGGGACATCGAGGCGTTCCGTCACTGCATCGTCGGGTTTGCCTTCACGCTGCGCTACGTCCCCTCCAGCCGCACCATCATCGCCGAGAGCCCTGCGGAGTTCCGAAGGCAGGAGGGCGCCTGGTACGGTGAAGAGCCGAACTGGTCCGACGAACTCCAGGAGAGCGACGTCATCGTCATTGACGGCACCAACACCCGCGACACAGGCTATGTCGGCTCCATGAACAGCATGGTCTGGCTGGCGAAGGGGGCCCTCGGCATCGTGACCAACAGCGGCGTGCGGGACACCGACGAGCTGATTAAGCAGAAGGTGCCGGTCTATTGCGACGGGTTCTCGCGGGGCATCATCCCGGGGCGGGTCGAGCTGGACTCCTACGGGCAGCCTGTCGAATGCGGCGGCGTCTACGTGCGCCCCGGCGACCTGGTCATCGCCGACGGTGACGGCGTGATGGTCATCCCCATCGAGCAAGCGGAGGCGGCGCTCGACATCGCCCGCAGCATCCAGCACGGGGACCAGAAGAGCCGCGCCCGCCTCTACAAGGAGCTCGGCATCCCGCTCGACTTCACGCTCGGCGAGGCGGCCGAAGAGGCGCACTGAGCCCCATCGGCACGTTCGCCACAAGTGCCCGTTCGCCCGAGCAAGCGGGCGGGCCGTCCCTGCACGATCCCTCAGTCCAGTTCGGCCAGCGCGCCAACCAGGTAGACCAGCGGCGCCTGGTAGCCCAGGGAGCACTCCGTCAGCTCGAAGCACGTGTGCGCAGGCCGCCAGCACTTGGCCGGGTTCGGCGAGAGATGGGAGGCGTCGCTGCGGCTCGGCCCGCCGCACAAGTAGCCCGGCGGCATCGGCAGGCCGGGGCCCAGCTCGCCGTACATCGAGTGGTAGATGTCGCCCAGCGGCGGCGTGCCGTAGCCGGTGACCATGCTCGTATTCACCGGGTTGCGCCCCAGCACCCAGTGCAGGCAGTCGCGCGCGGCGTCCACAAGCTCGGGCCGCGGGGACATGCGGTCGGCCATGAGCATGTGGGAGCCGATCTTGGCGATGCGCCCGTTCGAGCCCCACACGAACACGACGCCTTCGATCATCGGGGAGTTGTAGCCACGCGCCCGCGCCGCCGCCAGCGACGCGTCCACGTAACCGATGAAGTAGCTCCGAAGCTGCGCCTGGAGCGCCCTGTCGGCCTCCGGGCGTTCGCTCAGCGCGTAGGTGATGACGCCGCAGTCGTAGCTGTCCCAGACGAGCTGGCCGGGCCACTCCGCCATCATGCGCGGCGCCAGGCGCTTGACCACGTCGTGGGCGTCCTGCTGGCCGGTGGCCTCAAAGAGCACGACCGCGGCAGTGAAGAGGGCCTTCTCGCCGGGCTGCCCGCGCGAGGCCACATAGTCCCAGGCCAGCTGGGCGTCTTGAAGACAGGCCTCGGCGAACTCCCGCTCCTGGGGGAACGCCTTGTAGATCATGTAGGCGTAGGCGCAGTCGGACACCACGGCGCATGACCCGTCGTCCACGGGCGGCACGAGGCGGTGGCGCCGGTCGAAGAAATCCACGCCCTCCGGCTGCTGCACCCCGGCCTCGTGCACGCGCTCGTAGGCCCGCCCGGCGTCCGGCCCCTCGCGGATGAGCATCCTGCGCACCCACTCGATCTCGTACTTCA
>LJUE01000182.1 GCA_001303885.1 Planctomycetes bacterium SM23_32
CTGGGACGTCCAGCAGGGCAAGCCGCACCCGGAGGTCTTCCTGAGAGCCGCGCAGGGCATCGGCGTGGAGCCGCGGCGCTGCCTTGTCATCGAGGATGTGCCCGCCGGCGTCCAGGCCGCGCACGCCGCCGGCATGAAGTGCCTGGCCCTCACGACCACGCATCCGGCCGGCGCGCTGCGGGCGGCGGACCTGGTCCTGGACGGGCTCGAAGGGGTGACGGCGGGGGACGTGGCGGCCCTCATCGAGGCCGCATAGGGCGGCCTTCAGGCCCCCGGCTCCGCCCCGGCAGCGGGCTCAGGCTCGGGCTGGGGCTCGGGTTTGGGCTCGTGGTAGACGCCCAGCCCACGGTAGCGCCGATAGCGCCGCTCGAGCAGTTCCTGGACCGGCACCTGTCTCAGCTCGGCCAGGCAGTCGGAGAGGTACTCTTCCAGGCGGCGGGCCGTGATCTGGGGGTCGCGGTGGGCGCCGCCCAGGGGCTCGGGGATTATGGTGTCTATGATGCCGGCCTCGAGCATGTCCTGGGCGGTCAGCTTCATGGCGTCGGCGGCTTCGGCGGCCTTGCCCCCGTCCTTCCACAGTATGGCCGCGCAGCCTTCCGGGCTGATCACGCTGTAGTAGGCGTTCTCGAGCATGGCGAACCGGTCGCCCACGCCCACGCCAAGGGCCCCGCCGCTGCACCCCTCGCCGGTCACGACGATGACGATGGGCACGGCGAGCCCGGCCATGGTGAAGATGTTCTCGGCTATGGCCATGGCCTGGCCGCGCTCCTCGGCGCCCACGGCGGGGGCTGCACCGGGGGTGTCTATGAGGCAGACCAGGGGCAGAGCGAACTTCTCGGCCAGCTTCATCTTGTGGAGCGCCTTGCGGTAGCCCTCGGGCTGCGGCATGCCGAAGTTGGCGGCCATCTTCTCGCGCGTGTCCCTGCCCTTGCACTGCGCGATCAGCATGACGCGTTCATCGTCCAGCCGTGCCAGCCCCGCAGCGATGGCATGGTCGTCGCCAAAACGCCGATCGCCGTGCAGCTCGACGAAATCGGTGAACACCATCCTGACGTAGTCCATCGGATGGGGGCGGAGGGGGTGGCGGGCGAGTCTGACGCGCTGGTAGGCGGTGAGGTTCTCAAACGTCTTGCTGAGCAGCCTGTCACGCTTGCGTTCGAGCTTCTCGATCCTGCCGCTCAGGTCCTCGTGCTCGGCGGAGGCCCGCTCGCTGAGGCGGCGGATCTCCTCTTCCAGCTCGAGGATCGGCGTCTCGAAATCGTAGGCAAACCGCTCGCGATCGCCGTTGTCGGCCACTGCCCCGAGTCCCTTCGGACAAGCCCCCCGGGTGGTGTCACGGCGCCCATTGTAGCCAGCGGCGCTCTTTGAATCAAGGCGGGCCGGCCCGTATAATCCGGCTCCCCCCGGCGCCTGGGCGCCTTCAGTCACGTGCGGAGGGCCCTTTTGACCTTTACCGAAGAAGACCGCGAGTTCATGGCACAGGCCCTTGCGCTCGCCGAGCAGGGGCGTGGCTTCGTCGAGCCCAACCCCATGGTGGGCGCCGTGGTCGTGCAGGACGGCCGGGTGGTCGGCGAGGGGCATTACAGGCGCTTCGGCGGCCCGCACGCCGAGGTCCACGCCTTGCGTCAGGCCGGCGACCGTGCGCGCGGCGCCACGATGTACGTAACGCTGGAGCCCTGCGACCACGAGGGTAAGACGCCTCCTTGCGCCCCGCTGGTCGCTGAGTCTGGCTTGAAGCGCGTGGTGATGTGCACGCTGGACCCGACCGCGGCGCGGCGGGCAGGAGGCGCCCGACTGCTGGCCAGGCGCAAGGTGCGCGTCGAGGCGGGCCTGTGCCGGGAGGAGGCCGCCCGGCTCAACGCCGGGTTCTTCAAGCTGGCGGCGACGGGGCGGCCCCTGGTGGTGGCCAAGTGGGCGATGACGGCCGACGGCAAGCTGGCCGCCGCCTCGGGCTCGTCCCGGTGGATCAGCTCCCCGCCCTCGCGTCACCTGGTGCACCGCGTGCGCGGACAGGTGGATTGCGTCATCGTCGGCAGCCGCACCGCCACGCTCGACGACCCGCTGCTGACCTGCCGCGACGCCGAGCGGCGCCGCGTTGCCGCCCGGCTCGTTGTGTGCGGAACGAGCCTGCCGGCGCCTCAGTCCCAGCTGGTGCAGACCGCCGTTGAATCGCCCGTGCTGCTGGCCCATCCGGCCGGCCGGGCGCCGGAGGGGCTGGACGCGCTGACGGCCCGGGGCTGCGAGGCGTTGCCCGTGCCGGCCGAGCCGCACGCGCCGGGGCGCGTGGACCTGGGCGCCCTCCTGGACGAGCTCGGCGCGCGGCGCATGACCAACGTCCTGGTGGAGGGAGGCGGGGAGCTGCTCGGCGGGCTCTTCGACGCCGGGCTGGTGGACCGCGTGATGATCTTTGTGGCCCCGTTGATCGTCGGCGGGTGCCCTCGGGGCCACCTGCTTCCTCGGACGCCTGACGGAAGAAACTGCCGAGTCTGCCCGCGTCGAGTGGGGTCCAAAGGCATGTCGCAGGCTCCGACAACCTACGTTGTGACCTGCCTGTACGGCCTGGAGGGGCTGCTGGCCAACGAGGTGCGGCAGCGGCTCGGGGCGGAGGCCGAACACCACTGGTGCGAGGCCGTCTTCCCCTTCCAGGGGCCGGCGGCGAGGCTGAGGGAGCTGCGGCTGGCGGGAAACGTGTTCGTCCGGTTCGACCGGTTCCCCATCGGGGGCACCGTGCCGGACCTTGACGGGCTGGCCGCCCGGCTGGGGCAGTTGCCCCTGGACCGATGGGAGGAGTCGTGGCGCGAGCTCTGGGAGCCGCCCGACGGGGACATCTCGGTGAGCGTGCGCCGCACCGGCGAGCACAACTTCACCTACGCCGACGTGGAGGAGCTGGCCCTGGATGTGGTCCGCCGGGCAACGGGGCGGCGCACGATGCTCGACCCGCGGCCCCTGGAGCTGCGGATCGAGATAGACGGGCCGTGGTGCCGGCTGCTCGGCCGGCTCACGCCTGCGCCGCTGTCCGAGCGGCCGTACCGCCGCTACCACTCGCCCGGCGAGACGGATGCCACGCTGGCGGCCGCCATGGTCATGCTGAGCGACCCCCGACCGGGGGAGCGCTTCCTGGACCCTTTCTGCGGCGGCGGCACCGTGCCGATCGAGCGGGCGCTGCACGGCGCCTGCGACCGCGTCGTGGCCGGGGAACTGAAGGCCCGACGGGTCGCGTGGGCTCGCGGCAACGCGGAGGTGGCCGGAGCCGCCGTGCTGTTTGCCCAATGGGACGGCTACGCGCTGCCGCTGGCCGACCGCAGCTTCGACCGCATCGTCACCAGTCCGCCCCAGAGCGATCCGTCAAACGGCCGGCCGTGGGAGGTCGAGGCCTTTGCGGGGCTCGTGGCCGAGGCGCTCCGGGTGCTGCGCCACGGCGGGCTGATGGTCTGGCTGGTGCAGCGCAGCGGGCTCTTCAAGCGGGCCTTGAGGCACCTGGGCATCGCCTCCAGGTTCGGCACAACCGTCTGCCACTGGAAGGGCAGGCCCTGGGGCATCCATACGCTGGCCAAAGGGCAGTGAGCCGGCCGGGCGAGCGCGAGGCGAGCCCCGCGGCAGGGGAGAGGCATGGCCCTGAGCGAGACGCTGATGGAGATCTACCGCGGGATGCGGGAGGCGTTCGGGCACCAGCACTGGTGGCCGGGCGAGTCGCCGTTCGAGGTGATGGTGGGCGCGATACTGACGCAGCACACCAACTGGCGGAACGTGGAACGGGCCATCCTCGCCCTCAAGCAGGAGGGGCTGCTGAGCCCTGCCGCCCTGGCCGCCGCCGAGCCCGACCGCCTGCAGGCCGCGGTCCGTTCGTCGGGCTACTACCGGCAGAAGGCGGCGCGCCTGAGGCGCCTGGCCGCCTATCTGATCGAGCAGGCGGGCGGCGACCTCGACCTGCTGGGCGAAGTGCCGACCCATGAGCTGCGGCGGCAGCTGCTCGGCATCCGGGGCATCGGACCCGAGACGGCCGACAGCATCCTGCTCTACGCCCTGGAGCGGCCGACGTTCGTGGTGGACACCTACACCAAGAGGGTGGTGGTGCGCCACGGCCTGCTGGACCCCGGATGCACGTACATGGAGCTGAAGGAGCTCTTCGAGTCGTGCCTGCCCCAGGACGTGGAGCTCTACAAGGACTACCACGCCCAGCTGGTGCGGGTGGGCAGGCTGTTCTGCCGCAGCCAGCCGCTCTGTCAGCGCTGCCCGCTGCACGGCCTGCTCGGCGACCCCGTCGAGGACGAGCAGGTCTGAAGCCTCGGGGCGGGCCCGCGTCTTGAAGGCGCCGTGAGCGTTCAAGTAGAATCCGTGAGGCAGAGGCTGGTAGCCGGTCGCGCGCCAGAGGCCTGCCGGTGGGGCTGTGCGCGCGGCCATGGCCGGCGCCCGACGCCCCTGACAGCGGGGGAAGCAGAGACATGCCCGGCGTGACATGCCCCTACTGCGACGGCGAGTTCGACTGGACCGAAGGGATGGGCGTCGAGAGCGTCGAGTGCCCCCTGTGCAACAAGGCGATGGACCTCGTGGTGCCGGAGGGCGGGGGGCCGCCCGAGGCCAGGGCCAAGCTGACGACGGCGTGGGGGACGGACGGGTTCGTCAGCGGCACGAAGCAGGCGCAGTACGGCGAGATCAGGAAGGGCGACGTGCTGGGCGGGTTCCGCATCGAAGAGATGCTCGGCGCCGGGGCCATGGCCGTGGTCTACAAGGCGACCCAGCTCTCGCTGGATCGGCCGGTCGCGCTGAAGATCCTGCCCAAGGAATTCGCCGAACGCACCTCGTTCGTGCGCCAGTTCGACAGCGAGACGGACCTGCTCGCCTCGCTGAACCATCCCAACATCGTCAGCATCATTGACCGCGGCCGCGAGGGCGACACGTACTTCTTCGCGATGGAGTTCATCGAAGGGACCACCCTGGGCGAGATGCTGGCGGCCGGCGAGCTGGACGAGGAGTCCTTCATCCGCATCATGGAGCAATGCGCCGAGGCCCTCGTCTACGCGCATTCGAAGGACATCATCCACCGCGACCTCAAGCCGGCCAACATCATGTTCAACGACCAGGGCATCGTGAAGATAGCGGACTTCGGCGTGGCCGGCCTCATCGCCGAAGCGCGCGCCGAGAGCGGCGGCAAGAGGAAGGTGATGGGCACGCGGGGCTACATGCCCCCCGAGCAGGAGGTCCACATCAACCGCACCGACGAGCGGAGCGACATCTTCGCCCTCGGGGCCGTCATGTACCGTTCTCTCACCGAGACCATCCCCGACCACCTGCCGCCGGAGCGACCCAGCAGCCTGAACCCCGACGTGGACCCGCGCCTGGACCGCATCATACTGAAGTGCCTCGAGGTCAGCCCCGGCCAGCGATACCAGACGGCCAGGGAGCTGTCCGATGCGCTGAAGGCATACCACCGGGAGTTGACCCGCGCCCACGAGGTCTGCCCCGCATGCAAGAAGGAGAACCCCCCGACGCAGCGGACCTGCCTCCACTGCGGTGCCGACCTGTCCGAGCTGTTCGACGTCTGTCCCAACTGCGGCGCCGAGAACCGCGTGGACGTGGACATCTGCATGTCATGCGGCACCAGCGTCAGCCAGCACCGTCAGCGCATCTCGGTGAAGATCAGCAGGACGGAGGAGCGGGCGCGGAAGCTGGCCGTCCGCAAGCACTACGAGGAGGCCATTGAGGAGCTCGGCCAGATCGTCAGCGTCCGGGGCAAGGTCTTCCAGCGCATGCGCGAGAAGGCCGAACGCCTGATCGCCACCTACCGCGGTGAGCGCGACGCCTACTACCGCCAGAGGGTCGCGGAAGGCAGGAAGATGGCCGAGGCCGGGCGCCTCAACGAGGCGCTGGACAGGCTCCAGGAGGTGCCCGAGGACGCCGCCGAACCGCACGGCGTGAAGGTGCTCATCCTCGACGTGAAGTCGCGGATGGAAGAGGCGAAGGGCAAGCTCCAGGGCTTCGGGCCGCTGCTGGAGGCGCGCAAGCTGGACAAGGCCGGCCAACTGCTCGATGAGGTCGGCAGCATCTGGGCCGACTGCCCGGGACTCGAGGGGGCGCGCGGGCAGCTCCGCGGGACCCGCGAGACCGAGCAGATGGTTACCTACGAACTCGGCGAGGTGCGCAAGCACCTCCAGGAGGGCAAGCTCGCCGAGGCGCGGCAGGCCATCGAGTTCGCTATGAGCACCATGCCGGACAACCAGCAGGTCAGAGAGCTGCTGGCTGAGATCGAGCGCAGACAGGAGATCGCCCTGCTGAAGAACGCCATTGCCGCAGGCAACAGGGCGTTCGAGGAGGGGCGCTTCTCCGACGCGGTGCGCCTGTGGAGCGCGGCTCACGAGAAGCTGCCCGGTGAGGACCCGCGCCGCAAGAAGCTCGCCGAGAACGTCGCCGTGGCCCGCCGCCGATCTCTCGAAACCGAGGTGGTCAAGCTCCAGCCGGCCCGGGTGGTGGCGCTGAGACCGCGCGGCGTCGTGCCGGGCGGATCGCCGCGGGGGCTGCTGGTCTACCTGCTGGCCGGCGTGCTGGGCGCCATCGCACTGGTGGCCGCCCTGGTGCTGTGGCTTGTGCTGGGAGGCTGACGGCCGCCGGCGCGGGCCGGTTCACGCGCTCTCGGCGTCCACCCGGTCAATCGCCGTCACGCTGCGCACCCGCCTGATCCTCTCGTCCACAACCGACGCCTGCGGCACGAAGAAGACCATCGGCGGGCGGCTGGGGTCGCGGAAGCTGATGATGATCCGCCCGAACCCGAACAGCCACCGCTCGACTACGTCCGTGGCGTCGAAGTCCACGTCGTAGTCGGCGTTCTTGATCTGCCGCCCCGTCTCGGTGAGGCCGCGCTGGAGGTCGGCCACGTTGGGCGTGATGGCCATGTAGTGGAACAGGCCGTGGAGCCAGCCGATGAAGATGACCAGCGCGATCACGAACGCCGCCGTGAAGTAGAGCTTGGGTTCGACCTCGACGGCCGCGTGCCTCAGCAGCCGGACGGCCTTCCCCGCGTAGCCCACCAGGTGCAGCGCCAGCAGCAGCGCGCCCAGCGTCGGCACCAGGATCAGCACGGCCTTGATGCTCATGTGAAACTGCTCGACCAGCACGTTCAGCACGCACAGCACCACCCATATCCCTCCCAGCATCCGCGGCGTGACGGCCTCCGGAAACAGCCCCCGGCTCGCCAGGATGGTGCAGATGCCGAACAGGAGGCCCGTCACCAGGGAAGGGGTGAAGAGGACCCAGCGCGGGCGGTCCCACAGGATGACGTACTCGTTCACCTCGCGGTGGGCCTGTATCTTGCGCTCGACTGAGTAGCGCGTGCGCGCCGTCTTGAGCAGGATGATGAGGGCCAGCTCGAGCGCGATGATGCTGCCGGACAGGATGTAGGTCGCCAGCATGGGATCGGAGGTCCAGTCCTGGCCCGTCATGAGGCGCATGGCGGGGACCAGGGCCAGCGCCAGGACCGTCACCACGGCGGCCAGGATCCAGGGCCAGGGCGTGGCCTTCTTCGCGTCCCGCTCCGGTTGCTCGGGGGGTCGGGCCTGCGGCTCTTCGGTCGGATTCCCATCGGTCACGGTTCGCACTCCTGCGGGCAGGTGGCTCAATGCTACACGCGGCCGGCCGGCCGGTCAATGGGTGTCCGGTCCGCGCCGCCGCGCGGGGCCGGGGCGGCTCAGCCGAAGTAGTCGAGCAGCTCGCCCTCGGCTGCCCACATCTCCTCGTCTCGTGCAGCGGCAGCACGGCCGCCGTGAGCGGATCGAGCGCCACGGCCTGGTAGGCTGCCTCGCGGTCCCTGTCCGTCACCGCGCGCACCGCCAGCTCCTGCACGGCGATGTTGCTGCGGTTCAGCGCCGCGCACTGCGGCGGCAGGGCGCCAACCGGCGTGGGATGGACGCCGTCGGCGTCCGCCACGCAGGGCACCTCCACGCAGCAGCCTTCCGGCAGGTTCGTCACGAGCCCGTGGTTCATGACGTTGCCGTTCAGGGCGAACGGCTCGCCCGTGGTCATGGCCTCGATAATGCCGGCGGCGTACTCACGGGAGGCGACCAGTTCCGGCACTTCGGCCTCGTCCGTGGCCTCGGTGTCCCCAGCCCACTGCCGGGCAGGGGGGGCCTCCATGCGGACCTCGCGTCGCTTCAGGTCGAAGCGTTCGCGCAGTTCGGGCGTGCGGCGGAAGTAGGGCAGGTACTCCGAGTTGTGGATGCTGCTCTCGGTCACGAAGTAGCCGAAGTGCCTCATGATCTCGCAGCGCACCGCCTCGTCCTCGGGGATGCGGCCGTCGTCGGCCGCCTGGCGGATGGCAGGGTACAGGTCCTCGCCGTCGCGCTCGAACCGCAGCACCCAGCTCTGGTGGTTGATGCCCGCCACCAGGTAGCGGACCTGGTCGTAGGGCACGCCGATCCAGCCGGCCAGTTGCATCGTGGTGCCCTGCACGCTGTGGCAGAGGCCGACGTTGCGGACCCGCGTCGCCTCCGAATGCAGCCACGTGAGCATGGCCATGGGGTTCGTGTAGTTGATCAGCAGGGCGTCGGGGCAGAGGCGCTCGATGTCCCGGCAGAAGTCAAGCTGCGCCGGCGCGGTGCGCAGGAAGCGGAAGACGCCCCCCGGGCCGATGGTGTCCGCCACGTGCTGGTCCACGCCGTAGCGGCGCGGGATGTTCACCTCGGAGGCGTAGGGCTCGCCCCAGTAGGCGCCGCCTCCGACCGAGACCGACGTGATGACGAAGTCCGCCCCCGGCAGCAGCTCTCGGCGTTCGGTGGCGCTGAGCACCGCTGCCGGCAGCCCGTGCCCCTCGACGGCCCGGCGCACGTAGCCCGTGACGCCCGCCAGGCGGTCACCGTGGATGTCGCAGAGGGCAATGGTCGAGTCCTGGAGGGGCGGGCGGGCCAGGACATCTACCGAGAGGCGGCTTCCGAAGCCGCTACCGGCGCCGATGATCACGATCTTGGGCATCAGCATGTCTCCGGAGTCAGCGCGTCGTCAGCTTTCGGGCAGGAGCATACAAGGCCCGCCACATTACGGCAGGCCCGCGGGCCTGTCAACGAACGGCCGCTTGCCGACGGGCGGGGGCCAACCTATAATCGCCGCTGCTCCGGCAGAGGTTAGTACCGGCCGCGCCGTGCAAGCGTGGCGG
>LJUE01000009.1 GCA_001303885.1 Planctomycetes bacterium SM23_32
GAGATCGCCCTGGGCAGACGCCGCCGCGAGGCGGTCGCACGTCACACCAACGTCGAGAGCCTCCTCCAGGTGGTCGTCCTGCCGTTTGAGGATGACTACGTGCTGGAGACCGAGCGCATCGAACGCTGCCCCAATGCGCACGCCTTCCTGGAGCCCGAGACCGGCGACGTGAGATACGTGCCGATCTGCGCCTGGCGCGTGCACAACCACACGGCGCTGAAGAGCCTGGCCGACTCCTGGGCCTGAGCGCCGCTCACACCATCCACCAGTGCCCCGGCCGGATCGCCTCGATGCCGAACTGCCGGTGCTCCGGCGCCAGCGAGTCCAGCAGCTCCCGCGCCTTCCGGCCGATGGCTCGTGCCGCCAGCTCAACGTTCCGCATGCCGACCTCGGCCGACGCGTGCTCGCGCGGGTCAAGCCCCCCGATGCCGTGCGGCGGGCTCATGTCCAGCTCTATCGGCTCGTCGCCCAGCTCGGCCATGTCCACACGGTCGGGATAGAAGAACATCATGTTCGAGGTCTCCCACTTGGCCGCGTGGTCGGTGTTGGACTCGTCGCACTGGCTGAGCGTGACCTCCCATAGCCCGACGCCGATGCACGTGCCGTCGGCCGTCACCGGCTCCAGTGCCCGCTCGATCATCTGGATCTGCTCCTGGACGTTGTGCCCTGAGACGCCGATGATGACGCGGAACCCCGTGCCCTTCAGGCGCGCGAACAGGTCCGCGTAGACCGGCACGAGGTGCTCCTGGTCGAACCCCGCGTGCAGCCACTGGGGCGGGTAGACGACGCCGCCGAACTGCTCGGCGCACTTCACCAGGATGGCGTGCGCCTTCAGCGCGTCGTTGCCCAGCGGCATATGGCGGCCGTGCCACTCGATCAGGCCGAACGGCACGTAGACGACGGGGAACGCGCGGGCGGCCGCCTCGAGCTGACCGGGCCGCATGAACTGCATCTGCACGTCGCGCGACAGTGAGTTGTCCATGCCTCACCTCCTCTTTTGTGGCGCAGGGCCGACCAGCCTACCGGCGCCGCTCCGCCCCTTCAAGGGCGCGGGCCTCAACGCAGCGCCTTCCACGCCCTGACCATGTGCGCGACGTTGGTCCAGACGCGCGCCCACGTTTCCGGCGTGTCCTGGTCCGTCCCGCTGAGGCCGACGTCGTCCACGGGGGACAGGATGAAGCCGCCCCCCGGTGAGAGGGCCTCCAGCGCCTCCGCCACGGCCGCCTTCACCTCTGCGGCCGAGGCGTGCGCGACCTGGAGGTAGCCGTTGATGCCTCCCCAGAGCGCCATGCGGCCCGCGCAGACGGCCTTCGCTTCCGCCAAGTCCCAGCGGCCCTCCAGGGGGTCCAGGCCGTACACCACGTCCACGCCCATCTCCGCCAATGGCGGCAGGAAGGGCATCATGTCGGCCGTCCCCACGTAGCAGTAGAGAGCCCCGGCGTTGTGAGTCATCTCCACGTCCCGGCGGATGGCCGCCCCGAAGTACCGCTCGAAGAGGCAGGGCGACAGAAAAGGCGACGCGTACCACTCGGCCCGAACGCGGATGTCAACTCCCGACTCCCGACAGACGCAGGCGAGCCGGTGCTGGTGCCCGGCGATAAGGGCCGTCAGTTCCCGCAGCAGCTCGGGCCGCTCGATGCTCCAGGTCGCCATGTTCACCGGGCCGCAGAGCCAGCAGACGGTGTCCACCAGCCTGACCGGGTCGCTCACGGTGGCCAGTCCGAGCCCGCGCGCCAGCGCGTGCCTGCGCTCCGCCTCCTCCTTGAAGGCCGCGACGTCCGCCCCGCCCGGCTCTCCGAGCAGGAATGCCAGCGGCTCCAGGTCGTCCATCCCTTCCACCAGGAACTTGCGGGAGCGCGGGATGTTGAAGTCGCTCAGCAGGGGGATGTCGTCGCCGTGCGGCCAGTCCGGCGTGTGCGCCGCCACGGCGTGCAGCTCGCCGGCGGGGGTCGCGTAGACCTTGTGCAGCAGCGGATGGGGCCGGGTGCGTTCCTGCCAGATCCTGACCTCTACCCGGGGGTCGGCCTTCCAGGCAGGGCGCGGCATCGGCACGACCGGGTCTATGCCGAGGGCCACCTGTCGCCCGACGTAGTCCGCCGGGCCGCTGCTGTGCGCCCACAGGCTGGACCAGAGCAGCACCGACAGGGGGACGTAGTCCGTCGGTTCGAATGCTATGGTTCGCAGCAGGCGCTCTCGTGAGCTGATCGGCATGACGGCTCCTGCTCAGCGGCGTCCTGTTCCCTCGCTGCCGCCGGCGGACGCACAGCATAGGCGCACGGGCGCGGTCCGTCAAAAGCCGGCCGCAGTCGCTGAATAAGCGGGCTCACCGCGGCGTAAAGGTCGTCAGGAACGACCAGCGCCGCCCGGGCCTGAGGGCCGGTTTTTGGCCTTGCGGCTGCCGGAACCGTGGTTACAATGGCGCTGTCGCAACGGGCAGCGGCAAGACCTATCGACAGGGGGGGATGGGCGAGATGACAGGCGTGGAGAAGGTCTTCGCGGGCTCTGCCATCGTCGGCGGCGCCCTCTTCACGGTCAGGCTCATTCTGTTATTCATCGGCGGCGCTGAGGCGGACACGGACTTCGACGCCGACGTAGACATGGACTTCGACGTGGACGCCGACCTGGACGTGGGCGACGCCGACGTGATGGAAGCGGGCGAAGGCTCGTACGAGAGCTTCCGGCTGCTGTCCTTCCAGAGCGTGACGGCGTTCTTCATGATGTTCGGCCTGGTCGGGCTGGCGCTACTGAGAGAGGCACGCGTTGAGGAGGCCTGGGCCATCATAGGCGCCATCGTCGCGGGCGCCTTCTCGTTCTGGGTGATCGCCAAGATCATGGTCTTCATGCGGGGGCTCCAGTCGAGCGGCACGATGAACCTGGCCAATGCCGTCGGCCAGGAAGGGACTGTCTATCTGGGCATCCCCGCGGACGGCGTGGGCAAGGTGCGCGTCACGGTTCAGGAGCGCCTGAAGGTCTTCAACGCCGTCTCCGGCAAGGGCCGGCCGTTCAAGACTGGCGAGCGCATCGTCGTCACGGGAGTCTCGCCCGACAACACGTTGATTGTGGACGAGGTGTGACGTTTCCAGGAAAGGGGGAGGCAGATGGAGGAAGTGAGCTACCTGACGCTGGCCATCTTCGCTTTCGTCGGCCTGGTGCTCGCCACGGTGATCATCATGGCCCGGCGCTACAAGCGCTGCCCGTCGAACAAGGTGCTGGTGGTCTACGGCAAGGTCGGCAGGGGGATCCCGGCACGGTGCCTGCACGGCGGGGCCGCCTTCATCTGGCCGCTCATCCACGACTACGGCTTCATGAGCCTGACCCCCATGACGATCAACATACCCCTCCAACTGGCGCTGTCGTTCCAGAACATACGCGTCAACGTGCCCAGCACCTTCACGGTCGCCGTAAGCACCGAGCCGGGCATCATGCAGAACGCAGCCGAGCGCCTGCTGAACCTGGGGCTGCGCGAGATCGAGGACATGGCCAAGGAGATCATCTTCGGCCAGCTCAGGCTGACCGTGGCCTCCCTGACCATCGAGCAGATCAACCAGGACCGCGAGAGCTTCCTGGAGGCCATCCGCAAGAACGTGGAGCCCGAGCTGAACAAGATCGGCCTCTACCTGATCAACGTCAACGTCACCGACATCACCGACGAGTCCGACTACATCGAGGCGCTCGGCAAGAAGGCCGCCGCCGAGGCCATCAACCGGGCCAAAGTGGACGTGGCCGAGCAGGAGAAGGTCGGCGCCATCGGCCAGGCGGAGGCCGACCGCGAGAAGGCCATCCGCGTCGCCGAGAACGAGGCACAGGCCGACAAGGGCAGGAAGAAGGCCGAGGCCGACCGGCGCATATACGTGCAGGGCCAGGAGGCCCAGGCCGTCCGGGGTGAGAACGAGGCCAAGGCGGACATAGCTGACGCCGAAGCCCAGCTGGCCACCAAGGAGGCCGCCGCCGAGCAGCGCGGCGAAGTGGCCAGGCGGGAGGCCCGCGTCGAGATACAAAAGGCCCAGTACAGGGCCGAGCTGGAACGGCTCAACGCCGAGGAGGTGGTCCGCCAGGAGGTAGACAAGCGCAAGGTGGAGATCGCCGCCGAGGCCACCGCCGAGCGCAAGCGACGTGAGGCTAGGGGCGAGGCCGACGCCGTGCTGCTGAAATACGAGGCCGAGGCGAAGGGCATCCGGCAGGTGCTCGACAGCAAGGCGGCCGGCTACGCCGCGCTGGTCCAGAGCTGCGCCGGCGACGCCAGGTCGGCGGCGACTCTCCTGATGATCGAGAAGATCGAGGACATCGTCGCCCGCCAGGTCGAGGCCATAAAGAACCTGAAGATAGACAAGGTCACCGTCTGGGACTCCGGCGGCCGGGACGGCGCCGGCTCTTCGACGGCCGGCTTCGTCTCCAGCCTCATCCGCAGCATACCCCCGCTGCACGACATCGCCGAGATGGCGGGCGTCGAGCTGCCCGACTACCTCGGCCGCATGGCCGCCGAGGAGGCGCGCCCGGAGCCCGCCCCGGCGTCCAGGCCGGCCCCCGCTGCGGCGAAGGGAAAGGACGAGGCCGCCGAGTGACGCGCAGAGGTTCCGCGCCCGCTCTGCAGCCCTCCAGGGGCAGGCGCAAGGCACGCCCGTGCTCCAAGAGCTGAGCCCGGGAACTGTGGGCCCGGCAGGATTCGAACCTGCAACCGACGGATTATGAGGCTGGCTCCTGAACGCCTGAGAAGGTCATATTTGGCACTCTCAGGCGTTTCCGTTTTCGATGGTTGCTATCATTGCACTGGTTTTGCCATCAGGGCTGCTATCAGGAGCCCCGCCCGACCACAGCGCGCCTGGCCACGGAGTTGGCGAACCTTAGCAGGAGAGGCGCAGAAGAGAAGGGCAGTGGGCGTGCTATCACCTTCGACCGCCGCGCCGCCGGGTTCATCACGCCATGGCCAGTCCCGTCTGCCATTCGCCGCCTCGCTTGCCCGCATACACCATGTGGTAGACGCCGCCGATCCGGATCACCTGCGGCGTCAGCACGCCGTCGCAGTCCCAGGCACCGGGATGAGGAGATGGGGCGAAGATGGGATTGTGCGGGTTCGCTTCGAACGTGCGGAAGTCGCGCGTCCGCACGTGCCCGATCCGCCAGGTCTTGCCGTCGTGCCCGCCGTAGAAGATGTGGAAGTAGTGCGGTCCTTTGAGCAGCTCGGTCTCCCGCACGCCCCCGCTGTCCCACTCCTCGCCGGTGCCCGTGAAGACCGGATTGCCGGCGTCCTTCGTCACGTTGGCCGGGTCGCCGGTCGGCGCCGTCGCGTGGCAGAGGGTCAGGCTGTCCAGGCGGCTCCACTCCCTCTGCGACCTTCCAGTGTAGATGATATGGATCGTCTCGCCCTCGATCGCCACGGAGGGGTGCGAGGAGCCGTGCCTGTCGTACCCCGTATCGGCGGGGATCACGGGGGCTCCTCGGACACGTGTCCACTCGCCGAAGTCGCCATCGCCCACCAGCAGGCCCGTCTGCTTGGGAGGGCCCTGTCGCGCGCCCAGGTAGTAGACGTAGAACCTGCCGTCGGCGGGGTTCCGGAAGGGGAAAGGATACTCGACCGCCCAGTCGTCGAATCCCTCCTCGCTGGGCAGCAGGACGGGATTCCTCGGGTCGTGCTCGACCGCCGAGGGGGCGCTCGCCGGCGCCGTGCTGTGCATCAGCGTCCAGTAGTTGTCGGCCCGCCGTCTGGCCCAGAGGTAGTGGACCGTGTCGTCCACGACAATCGCGTGCGCCGCCGCCGCCCACTCCGGCGGCTCGCAGGCGATGATGGGGTTGCCTTGTTCGATCCGCCGAAAGCGCGTGAACGCTTCGAAGGGGATCGCGTCGCTCGCTGTCGGGCCGGCCGGCTCTGCCATCTTCCGTATCTCCTCCCGCTCTCCGGTAGCGGCCCCCGCTACCGGCCCGTCATGCGCAGGAGCTGCGCCTTCAGGTCCGCCTTCGCTCCGGCGCATCGGGCGTCGCTGGCCAGGTTGGTCCATTCGAACGGATCGGCGTCGTGGTCGTAGAGCTCCTCGGCGCCGTTGTTGTAGAGGATGTAGCGCCAGCGCCGGGTACGCACGGAGTAGTTCTGCTGGCCCACGTTGTCGGGCGCTCGCCCCTGTGCCTTGATGACGGTCAGCGCGGCGGTGGGGCCGTCCCATTCGTCGGTCGTCGGGTCCACGAGGAAGGGCCGGAGGCTGTGGCCGTCCAGGGGCGCGCCCTTGGCGTTCTTGCGCGTGTCGCCCTGCAGGCCGCACAGGTCCTTCATCGTGGGGTAGACGTCAATCAGCGAGACCGATTGCTCGACGACCCCGCCCTCCGCTATGCCGGGGCCGCGGAAGAGAAGCGGCACGCGCCCGCTCTCCTCCCACAGCGAGTTCTTGAACAGGTAGTCCTTCTCGCCCATGTGGTAGCCGTGGTCGCTGGTGACCACGATGATCGTGTCGTCCCGAAATGGGCTCGCGTCCACGGCGTCCAGCACCTTGCCGATCTCCGCGTCCACGAACGCGGCGCAGGCCAGGTAGGCCTGCGCGTAGGCCCGGAGGCCCTCCTCGATGGTGGGGTAGGACTCCTTGAGCAAGCGGTAGTGCTTCGGGCCCTTCGTGTCGGGGCCATAGACGTCCAGGTAGTGTGTGTCGTCGGCGTCGCCGGCCAGGATGGTGGGCAACTCGACGCTCTCCCGGGGGAACATGTCGAAGAATCGCTTTGGCGCGACCAACGGCGTGTGCGGGCGCAGGTAGCCCACGGCCAGCAGGAACGGCCTGTCCTGCGGCTGCGCGGACATCTTCCGGATATGGTCCACGGCCCACTGCGTGCAGCGTTCGTCGGGCAGGGGGTCGCGGTCGTCCTCGCTCACGTAGCGCAGGTGCCGTATCTCGTTCCACACCGGCTTGTCAACCCAGCCCGTGTGGCCGGGCGCGTCGTCCGTCGGGGGCACGCTCGGGACGTCGGAGAACGGCGCGAACGAGCCGTCTACCGCGCCGATCGAGCGGAACGGCTCGGGCACGGAGGGATGGCCGACGACCTCCTTGCCGTTGTAGGCGAACGGGCCGTAGTTGGCGCGGTAGCCGTTCACTTCCCAGATGTGGGGCCGCCAGTGGTGCTCCAGCTTGCCCGTCCCCAGCGTGCGATAGCCGTTCGCGCCGAAGTACTCCGGGATCGTGTACGAGTTGATGATCGTCTCGTTCTCGAACCACTTGCCGAAGTGGACCAGCCCGGAAGTGTGCGGGTAGAGGCCGGAGAAGAGACTGGCGCGGGAGGGGGCGCAGATGGGGTTGTTGCTGTAGGCGCGGCGGAATGAGACGCCGCCGGTGGCAAGCCGTGCCATGTTCGGCGTGTGGGCCTGCGGGTGTCCGCCCATGCCGGTCACGTAGTCGTTGAGGTCGTCAATGACGATGAACACGACGTTGGGTCGGCCGTCGACGCCCCCGGCGGCCCTTACCATGGCCCCGGGCATGCCGAGTACGGTCCCGGCCGCCGCGACCTTCAGGAAATCGCGTCTGGACAGCTTGGCCATCTCTCAAGCTCCCTTCAGGTCTGCTCGTCCGAGAGCCAGGGGTCGTCCAGCTCGCGGAGCCAGCGCTCGCTCTCTGCCCGCAGGTCAGCGACGAGGCCCGGGTTCTCGCCGGCCACGTTGCGCATCTGGTAGGGGTCTTCCTCGTTGTCGTGCAGGACGACGTGCTCCTCCCCGTCGGGCGAGCGGCGCATGACGAAGGTATGCCGCTGCTTACGGACGCCCCGGGCACCCATGTGCCGGGCCGCCACCGGGATGTCAAGGTAGAGGGCCGACTCCGGCCTCGGCCCGTCGCGGCCGAGCATGATGTCCGAGTGGTCGGTGCCCTCGACCGCGTCCGGCGTCCGGTCCCCTAGACCCGCCAGGCTCAGGAGGCTCGGCATCACGTCCGCAAGGCTCAGCAGCAGGTCGTCGTGCCTTCCGGCCGGGATGCGGCCGGGCCAGCGCATGATGAACGGCACGGCGAACGACTCCTCGTACCAGGCCACCTTGCCCTGGCGATCGTGGGAGCCCATCATGTCGCCGTGGTCGGAGGCGAAGACGAAGATGGTCTCCTCGGCCAGGCCTTCCTCGTCCAGGCAGCGCAGGATGCGGCCGACCTGGTCGTCCACGCCGGTCACGGCGCCGAAGTAGCCCTTCGCGCTGCGCCTGGCCAGTCGTGTTGCTTCCGTGTCCAGGGACAGGTCAACGGTCGGGCGGTTCAGCAACTCCTCGGGCGTCGCGTCGGCGTAGGGCTCCACGTACTCGGCGGGCGTCTGGTTGTACGGCGGGTGCGGGGGGTTCATCGAGACCCACAGGGCGAAGGGCCTCGCAGGGCCACGGTTGCGGATGAACTCGATGGCCACGTTCGCCTCGTGGCGCGGCGACCATTCGTCCACGGTCACCAGCTCATCCCGCGCCGCGTCGGTCGTCCAGTAGTGGGGGTGCAGGTGGTTGTCGAAGGCGCCGTAGGAGTACCAGAACTCGAACCCGTGCCGTCTCTCGGGGGGCGTGAACTCGTCCCAGACGTTGCCGTCCCACTGGCGCGGCGGCTCCACGTAGGGCTCGTGCGGGGCTTCCAGGTGCCACTTGCCGATGTAGCCGGTGGCGTAGCCGGCGTCGTGCAGCACGTCCGAAAGGCAGCGGTCCGACTGGCCCAGCTCGACCCCGTAGGGGGCGCTCGCCTGGTAGCAGTTGGTCACCACGCCGTTGGTCTGCGGGTAGGTGCCGGTCAGCATCATCGCCCGGGCGGGGCTGCAGAGGGGCCGGGTGCTGCAGGCGCGCGTGAACGTCGTGCCCTGCGCGGCCAGGCGGTCCAGGTTGGGCGTGAGAACGGGATCCTCACCCATGAAGCCGAGGGCCTGGCGGCGGAACTGGTCGGGGAAGACGAAGACGATGTTGGGCTGCCTCTGAGCGCTCACGCGTTCACCACCTGAGAGCCGGCGCGGTCCGAGCGCGAGGCCGGCAACCGCAGCCGCAGAGCCCCGCAGGAACGAACGGCGGCTGGTCGGAGCCATGGCCGGGGTTCTCCTCCTATCGCCGCAAGGCGCCCTTCTCTGGACGTTCACTATAGGTCCATCCTTTCCCTGCCTCAAGCGGCGGATCCTGGTGGCCTCGCTCGTGCTCGTCAGCTTCCGTGTTCAGAAAGCGGGCATGCTACCGCCCGTCGCGGCGCGAACGACCGCCGACACCGCGTCCAGGAAGCTCTCCGCCAGGATGACGGCGATGAAGAACGACCGCGCCCCGCGCAGGAGGCGCCCGCTGCCGAACTTCATCAATGATACCTTCACCAGCCATCCGACCAGGAAGGGCAACCATATCCTGTCGGCAAACCACCCGCCGTTTGCCAGCAGCCCGATCGAATGGATCGGCCACCAATAGAACCGCGCCCGCATGAACATGACGGCTCCGGTCAGCCCGATGCCCAGCAGAAACGGGGTGAAGCGCCCCTGCTGGAGCTGTGTCGGCCGCGTGATGCGCTGGTGGGCCACGCGGAAGACCTGCTCCGGGTTGCCGCGGGGACCCCAGTACTTCGTGAAGTTCAGCGCCCCCTCCGTGTAGGCGTGCGTCAGGTAGGACCAGCTCGACGCGACAAGCCCCACCACCAGCGCGGCCACCAGCACCGCCAGCAGCTTGCGCCGATGTTGTTCGAAAACGTCGGCGATGCGGAACGCGTTGATGGCCGCCGGGGAGAGCAGAGAGAAATTGCTGTTGATCATGATGCCGTGCTGCATCTGCGCCACGACGGCGCCCTTCGCGCCGAAGAGATGGCCGAACGCCAGGCCCTGCAGCACGTCGGGCGCCGCCCACATCGGGAGCGTCACGTAGAGCCCGCTCTGCGCCACCATGCGCGCGTGCACCAGCATGATGCACATCAGTGTCCCCATCATCAGCACTGCCACCCAGGCCCGCATGCCGTAGCAGACGAACCACGCCGCCGCCCCCACCAGGCAGACCACCAGACCCCAGAACGCCACCGCATAGCGGACCGGCTCGTCACTGTCGTCCGCGTCCCGGGCCCGACCGACCGCCTTGGCGAGCACACGCGCGAAGTGGCGTCGGGCCGTGTAGAGCGCGCCTACCGTGAACGCCATGTAGGCGCCGGCCATCTGCCAGCTGAGCAACGCGCTGTAGTGGCCGCCGTAGTGCAGCGGCGACCCGAGCCAGGACGCTGCCTGAAGCTCCGCGCTCCCGAACAGGTAGAAGAACCACACGCTCAGACTCACGTCCGCCGGCACCAGGTAGGCGAACCCGAGCGGGATGAACCAGAACTCGAAGTCTTCCAGGTACAGGTGCTCCAGCGGCGTCCCGGTCAGCACCGTCTTGAAGGGCACGTGCAACGCCCAGCGGCTCGCCGACCCGAACAAGAGCGGGAGCGCACGTACCAGCCGCAGCGCGGCAATGGCAATCAGGCCCTTCACGAAAGCGCGGTCCCGAAAGACGGCCGGCAGCCGGCCGGGGCCGTCGCTGCCCTCCGTGAACTCGAGCGGGACACGTGCCAGCGGGAACTGCAGACGCTCCGCCTCCACCCACTGCCGCCGCAGCAGTGCGCACAGGAACATGGTGGCCATGTAGAAGAGCAGGATGAAGACCGCCCACCGGCTGATGGGCCGCAGCCAGAGCCCCCACGGAATCTGCGCGCCCTCGGGGCGGCCCTCGAAGAACTGCTTCGCGGCGGCTGAGCGGTGGTCCTTGGTCAGCAGCAGGGAGTCCGGCGCCTCCGCCAGGGACGTGTCGCGCCAGACGATGTCCGAGCGCCCGGATACGTAAGCCGGTCCCGCCAGCACCGGCAGCCACCAGCGCTGCAGCCCGTCGGACGGCAGCACCGCTGCCACCGTCAGCATGCACCAGATAAGCATCAGCTCCGGCTGGCGCAGCCCCCACGTGCGTCGCACCAGCTTGATAAGCACGTTGAGACCAAGCGTCAGGACGACGAGGAACAGGATGGCGCCCGGCGGGAAGTGGCCGACCGTCAGCAATCCCCAGCCCTTGTGGAACATGTAAGGATCGGCCAGGCAGAGCGCCGCCACGCAGATGAGGCCGATGATGAAGGCGCGCAGGGACATCGGCGACCAAAACGCAGTGATGTGCTATGAGTGATCAGTCATCAGTGGCCGGCGTGACCCGCCCCCGCCGCCGGATCAGAGGCAACTTGCCAGTCGCCGTCGAGGGTGGTCCTGCTGTTGCGCCTGCCTGTGTGCGGGACTCCTTCTGCCTTGGCTCCGCTCAGCGGTCCGCGTCACTGCCCTCCCGGGCTCCCGGCCTCCGGCAGCTGGATTGAGATTCGCTTCACGTAGGAATACTCGTCCAGGCTGAGGTGGGAGCAGTCTTTGCCGATGCCGCTCTCCTTTGTGCCGCCGTGCGGCAGGTAGACTTCGTACTTCGGGCCGTTGACGCTGACGCTGCCGAACTGCAGCCTCTCCGGCACGCGCAGCCCTCTGGCCAGGTCGGTGGTGTAGACGTAGGCGGCCAGGCCGTACTCCGTGTCATTGGCCGTTTCCACCACGTCGTCCTCGTCGCCAAAGGAGATGACGGGCATGACGGGGCCGAATATCTCCTCGCGCGCGACCCGCATCTGAGGGGAGACGTTCCGCAGGATGGTGGGTGCGTAGTAGTATCCCCTGTCGAAGCCTTCCGGCGCGCGTCCCCCGGTGACCAGCTCGGCGCCCGCGGCGAGGGCGTCCTGGACCAGACCCGCGACGCGCTCCCGGGCCTCGGCACTGACCATCGGCCCCATGTCGGCCTCAACGCCCGGCCCGCTGCCGATGCGCAGGCCCTCCGCGATGCTTGCGGCATGCTGGGTGAACTCCTCCAGCGCGCTCTGGTGCACGAAGATGCGGTTGGGGGAGACGCAGATCTGGCCGGCGTTGGCGAACTTCAGCTCCGTTATCTCCCGCGCCGCCTTCGTCACGTCCGCGTCTGCAAAGACCAAGACCGGCGCGTTCCCGCCCAGCTCAAGGGAGAGCTTCTTGACGGAGCTGGCTGACAGCTCGACGAGCCTCCTGCCCGTTTCCGAGGAGCCGATGAGGGTGATGAAACGGGGTATGGGACTGCTGACCAGCGCCTCACCGACTTCCGAGCCCGAACCGGTTACCACGTTGATGACGCCGGGCGGCATGCCTACGCCCTCGCAGATCTCGCCGAACGCCAGCGCGCTGAGCGGGCTGTGACTGGACGGTTTGATGGTAATGGTGCAGCCAGCCGCGATGGCGGGGGCCACCTTGTAGCCGATGTTCAAGAGCGGGAAGTTCCAGGCCAGGACGGCCACCACCGGGCCGACCGGATGCCTGACTAGGTAGTGGACGTGGGTGCCAGCGCGGTCTGGGATCACCTCCTCCCTCTGCTGTAGCAGTGCCTCGGCGAAGAACTCCAGGCAGTCCTGGAGCATCCCGGCATCGTAGAGCGTCGCCTCCCAGGGCTTGCCCATCTCCAGCATGATGCACTCGCGGAGGCGGTCCAGGTCGTCGGCCACTGCCGCGGCCAGCCGGCGCATCCATTCCGCCCGCTCGTCTATGGGCGTTCGCGACCATGTGGCGAATGCCTCCTGCGACGCTCCCAGTGCGTCGCGGGCATCATCCGCGCCGGCCCAGGCGACCTGGCCCACCGGCTCCTCCGTCGCCGGGCAGATGACGTCTCGCAGGCGTCCCGAGCGAGCCGGGCGCAACTCGCCGCCTATGTAGAGCTCTGCGCTGCTCACTGCCATGGCCGCATCCTCCTCATGTCACCTCGTGGGCCTCGACCATCTGCCGGTCCACTTCGATTCCGAGCCCCGGTCCCTGCGGAACGCTCAGCGTGCCTCGCTCCAGCGCGATGGGCTGGAGCAGCAAGCGGTCGCGGAACGGGTTCTCCGTGCGGTCCAGTTCGATCCAGGGCCGCGGGAAGCCGAGGTCAGGCGCCCTACGGCCGGTCAGCATCCCGGCGTTCAGGTGCAGGGCCACCGCCAGGGCTACCGCCGAACCCCAGGTGTGCAGAAGCACGGGCACACCGCGTTCCTCTGCGAGTGCGGCTATGTGGCGCAGCTCGCTTATGCCGCCCGCAGCACACGGGTCCGGCTGCGCAATGTCCACGCACCCCTCCCGAAGCAGGGGGCCGAACCCGTAGCGCGTGAACTCGCATTCCCCGCCGGCCACGGGCATCGGCGCGTCCCGACGCACGCGACGATAGCCGTCCAGGTCGTCCGGAGAGACCGGCTCCTCGAACCACGTTATGCCGTACGGTTCGAGCCTGTGGGCCATGGCTATGGCCTCGTCGGCGCCATAGGCGTGATTGGCGTCCACCATCAGAAGCGGCTCCGGTCCGATGCGCTCCCTGACGGCATCCACATTGGCCACGTCCGCTTCCCGCCCGAGGCCTATCTTCATCTTCAGGCCGCCAAAGCCCTCTTCCACGTAGCCGGCCGCTTCCTCGGCGAGGATTGCCGGCAGGTCATCGCGCTTGACGAAGTACATGCCCGTGGCATATGCCGGGATCCGTCCCGGCACATCGTCGGAGTCCGAGAGGAGGCGCCAAACGGGCTCCCCGGCGGCCTTGGCCTTGATGTCCCACAGCGCGATGTCGAGGGCGCTGATGGCCGACAGCATGATGCCTTTGCGCCCGTAGTCAGAGCTTCGTTCGTAGAGGGCCCGCCAGACGGCGGGCGGATCCTCGACGTCCCGCCCGATTAGCAGTGGCGCGAAGAAGTGCTCGACAGCGGCCCGGATGACCCGCGCCGGGCCGTAGCCCTCCCCCCAGCCGGTGATGCCCTCATCCGTCGTCACTTCGACCAGACAGAGCTCTCGGGCGTCGTACCACCACTGGGAGAAGCCGAACGGCTCGCTCAGCTCGTGACGCACGACATGGCAGCGCACATCCCTTGCCTTCATGGCTGCCCTCCCTCGCTGGTGCCCGCGGCCCCCGTCTCGGCCCGGACCGGCGCCAGGCTGAACGGCACCTGCAGGTGGTCCGCCCGACCGAGAACCTGATTGCAGCCGAGGGTCGCCTCTGCGCCCATTTCCTACCCCTGCCGAGACGCCGTGATTCCCCCCAGAGCCTATACGAGACGCCCGCTCGCGTCCAGGCAACACGCAGCGGGGGGACGTGTTGACGCCGGCAGCGGGGTGCTGTTGAGATCCACGGGCGGAAGGTGGCTGAGCGGACGAAAGCAACGGTTCTGGAGGCCATACGGGGCGTGCTCGGCCAGTACCGCTGTACGATGCAAAGCCCTATTGGGGGGAGACTCTGCAGCGTGCTGCTAATCGGGGCCAAACTGGTACAGTACCGGCCGCTCTCACCCCCGCGGATAGCACTACGGTAACAGCCGGGCAGCCACAAGCGGCGTGCCACGGGACGGTGCCACTCGGTCGCCGGCGACCAATGCACCCACTGCGGGCAGTCGCAGTAGAAGTAGCCGATCAGCTTCGGGTCGTCACGGAAACGCGCACATTCATCGCGCGCCACGTAGTCGCACCACTCCTCGAAGTCCGGGCTCGCCAAGTCCGGCTGGCGCACCTCCACCTGCCACTGATGCGCCTCCGCGAAGGGCAGCAGGTGGCAGTAGGGCATGCCGGCCCACTGGTACTCTTCGTAGGTGAACGGTCGCGAGTGGCGGTGGTAGCTGTCGGTGATGATGACGACTTCCTGCGTCTACCCGATGGTGTTGAAACCCCAGTTGCGCAGGTCGTCGGCGACGGCGCGCAGCCACCCTCCTGACTTTTAGCGAAGTCGCGCTCCCACACGCCGCCCGACTCGGCGAACCGCAGGGCGGCCGAGTCGATGTGGTTCATGCCGATCGAGCAGAAGGGCTCGCCCGCCGGCGTGACGAACCGCCACCGTGCGTCGCGCTGCTCAACGGTGAAGAACCCGCTCACGGTCTCCCCTCCCTCAGCCCGATCCGGCGGACCCCGCCCGGCAGGGCATTGACGGTCCAGCGCTCAGCGCCCTCCCTGATTGACCGATCAGTCATCTCCTCCAGCCCCTCCTTTGGCCGTCGCCCCGGCCGGGGCCACAGTCAGGCGCTGCTCGGCGGCGCCCCCCTGCCGCAGGCTGAACTCGGCCGCCCGCTCGCCGTCGTCATAGGGGACGGTGAGGCGGTAATCGCCGTAGAAGCCGCGGAAGCTGACTCGCCCCTCCGCGTCCGCCTCGGCCTCCACGATTGTCCACCACTCCTCCTTGATGAGCTTCGCCAGCGCGTCGTAGACGGGTTTGGGCTCGCCTTGTGCGTCCAGCAGCCCGCCGGCCGAGCCGCGCCAGTCGTTCATGTCCGACAGGCTCCACCAGATGATCGCGTCCACGCTCGGGTGGCTGAAGGCGAGCGTGTAGAAGTCTCGCGCGTAGCGAGCCTGGTAGTCCTCGCCCTCGGGAGTGCTCGGCCGTGCGAGGCCCGGGCGGTCCTCCCTGCGGGCTGCGCGCAGCCACTTCTCGAAGGCCTGCAGCTCGCGCCAGTCGGTGAAGGGCTCGGAGCTGAGAACGGTCACTTCGGTGAGTTGAATGGGCCGGCCGTAGCCGGCGTATGACTCGAGCATCTCCCACATGCGCTGCTCCGTCCATATGTCTCCTTGCCTGTGCATATGGCTCTGTATGCCGATGGCGCCGAAGTCAACTCCCCTGCTGAGCAGGTACCTGATCTGTTCGTGATAGGCGGGGTCCAGACCGTCGTAGTGGTTGAGGGCGTAGCGGGCTTTCGGATTAGCCTCGCGAGCGACGGCCATGAGACGCTCGGTGGCCGGGCCGGCGCCGCCTGCGCCTTCCATCCAGCGACGGACGGGGTTGTCGGCCGGCGTGTGGGGTTTGAGCGCGCCAGGCGCCTCGTTGTAGAGGTCCCATTCGTCAACCTCGGGATGGTCGCCGGCCACGAGCCGCACGTGCGCCTCGATCAGGCGGCCGATCTCCTCAACGCCTTCGGTCTCACTCACGAACTGCGGCAGTGTCTGGTGCCACATCAGGGGGTGGCCCCTGATTGAGCTGCCCCCCGAAAATGAGTCCAGGTTGTATGTTAGACTTGGGCGCCCTTTTTGCGAAGAAAGGAGTGTTTCGGGATGGGCAGGAAGAGATTCACGCCGGAGCAGATCATCGGCAAGCTGCGTGAGGCGGAGGTGCTGCTGGGCAAGGGACAGACGGTCGGTCAGGTGTGCCGCAAGCTGGCAGTGACGGATCAGACGTACTACCGCTGGCGCAAGGAATACGGCGGGATGCGCGTAGAGCAGGCCAGACGCCTCAAAGAGCTGGAGAAGGAGAACGCAAGGCTGAAAAGGCTGGTGGCGGACCTCTCGCTGGACAAGCAGATCCTGAAGGAAGCAGCGGAGGGAAACTCCTGAGCCCGGCGAAGCGGCGCAGGGGGGCGGCGCATGTGCGGCGAAGGCTCCCCTGCGTGTCCGAACGTCGGGCCCGCCGAGTCCTCGGACAGCCGAGGTCCACACAGAGGGGCAAGGCCCACCTGCCGGAGGACGAGCCCCTGCTGGGGAGCGAGCGGCCGGAGTTAGTGATCCCGGTGGGGGTGCGCGTGCGCGCCGTCGCCGTGCTCGGCAACGTGGCGCTCCAGGGCGGCTATCCGGCCTCGGAGGTCTCGTCTGTCTTCCACGACCATGCCGAAAGGTGCAGGGCCTATGGCGAGCCCGCAGCCGAGTACGTCTTCGAGTTTGAGGACGGCGAGGTGGTCCAGCCGCTCAGGCACGGCGAGCACGTGCTGCGCTCGAACAACATATGCCGCTGGTGGAAGACCGAACCGCGCGCGCCGGAAACGACGCCGGCCGTGGAGGTGGAAGTGCACCCGTCCTACGAGGTGCTGCGCGTCGACCTGTGGGAGCGGGACTTCGGGAAGGCCCGGCTCCTGAAAGCCATTCGCTGGCACCTCGAGGACGATGGCTGCATACTGGCCCTCTACGCCGTCAGTGTGCTGAGCTGTGCCGGCCCCGCCGGCTGATCGCGAGGGGATAGAGGATTGGGCGAAGACATCGAGTCGCTGAAGGAACGCGCGCGGCGCATCCGTGTGCACATCGTCCGCATGGCGGGCATCTCGGACACGCATGCCGGCGGGTCCCTGTCGCTGGCCGATACTGCGGCGGCCCTCTACTTCCGCGTGCTGCGCTACGACGCGGAACGCCCGGCGTGGGAGGACCGCGACCGCGTCGTGCTCAGCAAGGGGCACTGCGTGCCCGCGTTCTACGGGGCCTTTGCCGAGTTGGGCCTGCTCGGCCCGGTCGAACCCCTCCGGCACCTGGCTACGGACGGGCGCCTGCCCGGCCACGCCAACCTCAGGACGCCGGGAATCGATGCCACCACCGGCTCCCTCGGCCACGGCCTGTCGATGGGCGTGGGTATGGCGCTGGCGGGGCGCGCGGACCGGCGTTCGTTCCGCACGTTCGTTGTCCTGGGCGACGGTGAACTGCAGGAGGGGTCGTGCTGGGAGGGCGCCATGTCGGCCGGCCACTACGGGCTGGACGCGCTGGCGGCCATAGTAGACTGCAACGGCTACCAGGCGCGGTCCGACGTGAGCACGGAGGGCACGATGGCCCTCGAGCCGCTCTCAGACAAGTGGATGAGCTTCGGCTGGGCCGTGCGCCGCATCGACGGGCATGACATGTCGGCGGTCGTCGATACGCTGGAGGCGGTACCGTTGGAGCCCGGCAAGCCGAGTGCCGTCATCGCCGACACGGTGAAGGGCAGGGGCGTTTCCTTCCTGGAGCGCGGTCATGACCACTACTCGCGCCTGACCGGGGAGCAAGCGGCGGCCGCCCTCCAGGAGTTGGGGGAATAGCTGATGGCCATGCCCTATCCCGAAGTGCTGCATGAGATCGCGCAGGGGGACCCGGCCGTCTGGGGAGTGAGCATCGACTGCTGGTGGTTCATCAGCGGCCTAGCGAGCGAGTTCCCGGAGCGCGCCATCGAGGTCGGCATCGCGGAGCAGAATGGCGTCGGCATCGCCGCCGGCCTCGCCCTCTGCGGCAAGGTGCCCTTCGTCCACGGCATGGTGCCCTTCGTCACCATGCGGTCGTTCGAGCAGGTGCGCACGGACATCGGCTATCAGCACCTGAACGTGAAGATCGTCGGGGCCTACAGCGGCGGACTCGAGCAGGGGCCCTGGGGCTGCACCCACCACGGCGTGGAAGACGTGGCCCTGATGCGGCTGGTGCCGGGCATGACGGTCGTGCTTCCAGCGGACGCGTGGGAGGCCGAGCAGGCCGCGCGGGCACTCGCCGCGCTGGACGGGCCGGCCTACATCCAGTTGCGCGGTGGGGAGCTGGCCCGGGCCGGCGAGCGCAGCTTCCAACTGGGCCGGGCCTCCGTCCTGCGGCCTGGCGGCGACGTGACGATCGTCGCCTGCGGCGCCCTGGTCGGTGAGGCGCTGGCGGCCGCCGACATGCTGGTCGGCAAGGGCGTCGACGCGCGGGTGCTGAACATGCACACGGTCAAGCCGCTCGACCGCGACGCCGTCCTGAAAGCCGCGGCCGAGACGCGGGGCCTGGTCACTCTCGAGGAGCACACGATCGTCGGCGGCCTGGGCGGCGCCGTGGCCGAGGTACTGGCGGAGCAACCGTCGGTCCCCCTGCGGCGGCTCGGCCTGCCGGACACCTTCGCCAAACGCACGGCCGGCCGGGCGGAGCTGCTGGAGACCTACGGGATGACGGCCCGGCACGCCGCGGAGGCAGCCATCGAGTTGCTGGAAGGCCACAACGCATGAGGAGTCAGCGATGAACGCACGGGTCGGCTGTGCCATCCTCGGCTACGGACCGGTGTCTGACTTCGGGCGGGCACACGCGCAGTGGATATCGGGCGTTCCCGACCTGCAACTGCTGGCCATCTGCGACCGGGACCCCGACTGCGCGGCGAAGGCTTCCGCCCAGTTCCCAGCCGCCACGGTCTACGGCGATCTCGACGCGATGCT